>NZ_PDYP01000017.1:0-57302 GCF_002743115.1 Sporosarcina sp. P17b
ACGTATGTAGCTGACAGATACTAATCGATCGAGGACTTAACCTATTTTAAAAAGTAGTTACTTGAACTACGCCAATGTCTTTTATTCAGTTTTGAGTGAACAAGCTTTACTCAAAGAGTCTAGTAACGATAGCGAAGAGGTCACACCCGTTCCCATACCGAACACGGAAGTTAAGCTCTTCAGCGCCGATGGTAGTTGGGGGTTTCCCCCTGTGAGAGTAGGACGTTGCTAGGCTTTAATTTTTTTTGTAAATTTCAAGTGGTCCCGTGGTGTAGCGGTTAACATGCCTGCCTGTCACGCAGGAGATCGCGGGTTCGATTCCCGTCGGGACCGCCATATTTTAACATTCCAAAACGATTTCACCTTAACGGGTGTGATCGTTTTTTTAATATGAATAAACATGGCCGTCTTCTTGGCTTTTGTTTTGAAGAGTTTTTCTGTACACTAGTACTATGATAAGAAGAGAAGGGTGAGTTGGCTGTGTGGAAGAAAGAAATCAAGTCAGTAGAAGAGATGGAGAAGCTCGCTGCCGAGATTGGCAAGTATCTTAGACCTCCTGATGTGTTGACGCTTGAAGGCGATCTCGGAGCAGGGAAGACGACGTTCACAAAAGCACTTGCGAAATCGATCGGAATCACACGGACAGTCAGCAGTCCCACTTTTACGATTATCAAGCAGTATGAAGGGGATTATCCTTTCAATCATTTGGATGTATATCGATTAGCCAACAGTGAAGAAGACTTGGGATGGGACGAACTGTTTTATGGGGATGCCATTTCTGTAGTGGAATGGGCGCAATTTATTCAAGAAGAGTTGCCCGAAGATCGTTTGGAATTAATCATCCGCCATACGGGAACCTATTCTCGTGAAGTTGAATGCACGCCAAAAGGTGAACGATTTACACGTATTTGTGAGGAGATTTTTACATGATATGGTTAGGTATAGATACAGCAAACTCACCTCTGTCAGTAGCAATTGTTAAAGATAACGTGTTACTTATTGAAGAGTCGAGCATGATGAAGATTAATCATTCGCTACGTGCGATGCCAGCGGTAGAGGAAGCATGTCGCAAAGCAGATATTACACCGTCTGAAATTGATGCAATTGCAGTCTCTGAAGGTCCAGGGTCGTATACGGGAGTCCGCATTGGCGTGACAATCGCGAAAACACTTGCATGGACGCTAGACAAGCCGCTTTACGGTGTATCGAGCCTGAAGGCCCTAGCAATGAATGGACAACTATTTAATGGCCTTGTTTGCTCTTTAATTGATGCCAGAAGATCTAACGTCTATGCAGGAGTCTATCGTGCAGAAGGTGAAGGATTGGTCAATGTACTTGAAGATCAGCACTGTGCACTTGTAGAGTTACTGGAGAAGTTACAGGAGTATAATGAACCAGTCTTATTCGTTGGAGAAGATGTGAAGCTGCATGAAGCGGTCATTCGTGAACGACTTGGTGGGCTAGCGCATCTAGCTTCATTCGCTTTAAATGTACCGCGCGCTTCTTCTGTTGTTTTATTGGCGCAACGTGCGGATGAACCGGAAACGGTGCATACGTTTACGCCACAGTATAAGCGTATTACGGAAGCGGAAGCGAATTTGGAGAAGAAGGTGCCTTCTCATGAGTAATGAAGTGTTATTTCGGAAGATGACACATGATGACATTGCGGCGGTTGCAGCTATAGAGCTCGAATCATTTGCGACGCCTTGGACCGAAGAGATTTTTGAGCATGAATTGACCGGTAATGCGTATGCTCATTATATTGTAGCGGAATTAGATGGGGAAGTAATTGGGCACTGCGGTATGTGGATCGTTCTAGATGAATGTCATATTACCAATGTCGCTGTACTATCAGCTTATCGTGGAAAAGGGTATGGAGAAGACCTGATGCGTCAGGCTATGGAGTTATGCCGCTTGAATGAAGTAAAGACTATGACGCTTGAAGTACGTGTAAGTAATGAACCGGCACGGACGTTGTATCGTAAGCTAGGTTTTCAAGAAGGCGGAATCAGGAAAAACTATTATACAGACGACCATGAAGATGGGCTCGTCATGTGGGTGGAATTCTAATGAATAAAGATCATTATATTTTAGGTATTGAAACAAGCTGTGATGAAACTGCAGCCTCTGTAGTGAAAAACGGAACGGAAATTGTTTCTTCGATTGTATCGTCACAAATTCAGCAGCAGAAGCAATTCGGCGGTGTAGTGCCAGAAATCGCTTCGCGTCTGCATGTCGAACAAATTACACTGGTGATAGAGGAAGCATTAAAAGAAGCAAAATTAGTACCAAGTGATTTGGAAGCAATTGCTGTAACCGAGGGACCTGGATTAGTAGGAGCTTTGTTGATTGGTATCAATGCTGCAAAGGCTTTTGCATTTGCAAACCAATTACCACTGATAGGTGTGCACCATATTGCAGGACATGTATACGCCAATCAGTTAATGCATGAGATGGAGTTTCCGCTATTGGCGCTGATCGTCTCAGGTGGTCATACAGAGCTCGTTGTTATGAAGTCACATGGTTCATTTGAATTGATCGGTGAAACGCGTGATGATGCGGCAGGTGAGGCGTATGACAAAGTGGCTCGTGTCCTTGGTTTGCCTTATCCAGGAGGTCCTCAAGTGGATCGTTTAGCGTTGGCTAGCGATGAAAGTATCGATTTTCCTCGTGCTTGGTTAGAAAAGGAATCGTATGATTTTAGTTTTAGTGGATTGAAATCCGCGGTTATCAATTATAAGCATAATATTGAGCAAAAAGGCGGGAAGATCAATCACGATCATGTTGCTGCTGGATTTCAGCAGAGTGTCGTGGATGTACTGACGGTCAAAACGGTGAAAGCGGCAAAAGAATATGGTGTGAAGCAAGTGATTGCGGCAGGTGGAGTTGCAGCCAATCAAGGATTGCGAAAATCATTGACTGCAGCGCTTGAACAAGAGGAGATTCCTTTTTATGTACCACCCATTTCCTTATGCACAGATAATGCTGCGATGATTGCGGCAGCTGGTTATGAGATGTGGAAAAGTGGCGTTCGAAGTGATTCTAGTATGAATGGTCGACCTGGAATGCCATTAAAATCATGGAATTAAATAAGATGCACACAGTTTGCTAACTTTCAGCAAATTGTGTGTTTTTTTGTTAGACGAATATTCATTTGTCAATAGAGAACATTCGTACTTATGCACAATTTGTGGATAGATTGTGGGTAACATATGTAACATGTGAATGGTAAGCGTATACATATAGGATAACTATGTGGATTATTAAACAATTAAATGTGGACAACGTGGATAACTATGTTCATATGTGTTCAAATGGGGATTTTCTCTGTGGAAAAGGTTGTGGAGAAATAAATTTGATTTTGAGAAACTTTTTCTAGTTAAAAGTTGAAAAAGGCGAATGATTGATAGAATACGATGGATTATGTCGCGATATGTCGAATGAAGTTGAGGAGTTTTTCGCCAATTCATTGTATTCGTTGTGTCAGGAGTGGGTTGTAATCGCATAGACGAGATACGTAATTTTTGTACATATCCAATCCAAAATAAAAAACGAACTTTCAATTGAAAGTCCGTTTCGTAATTATAGATTTTCTAGTTCATCTTGAAGCATTAGCCACTCTTCTGATTGTTCGTCATGTATAGCTTGAGTTTCATCGATTTGACGTTGAATGTCCATAAGTTCGATATGGTCGTTCGCTAGTTCGGGTTCTAGTAATTTCAATTGTAATGTCTCGATCTCTACATCGAGAGCTTCGAGTTTTTTTTCTAAGTCTGCGATCGCTCTAGTTAGTTTACGCTCGTGACGTTGGTTTTCTTTGTTGGCCACTTCTTTTTTGATGATAGGTTCTTTTGCGCGCTGTTCAAGTTGTGTAGCTGCTAAAATTTCCTCTGTTTCTGTTTTCTTCTCAATGTAGTAATCATAGTCACCTAGGTATTCAACTGCACCGTCATCACTCATTTCGATGACTTTGGTTGCGAGTCGATTGATGAAATACCTGTCATGTGACACGAACAGAATGGTTCCTGGAAAGTCGTCTAGCGCATTTTCTAGAATCTCTTTACTGTCGAGATCTAGATGGTTTGTCGGCTCGTCCAAAATTAACGTGTTGGACTTCTCTAACATTAGTTGTGCCAATGAAAGACGAGCTTTCTCTCCGCCTGATAGCGACGTGACGAGTTTTTCTATATCGTCGCCTGTGAACAGGAATCGTCCAAGTAATGAGCGTACATCTTTTTCATTCATCAATGGCCAGTCATCCCAGATTTCTTGCAAAACCGTGCCAGAACCGATGAGTGTTGCTTGGTTTTGATCATAGTAACCGAATTGCACGTTCGTACCATAGCGGATTTCTCCACCTAGCAGTTCGTTGCGCTTTACTATAGTTTTGAGTAAAGTTGACTTGCCTACACCGTTCGGTCCGACAAATGCCACGCGGTCTCCTTTATAAATTCGCAGATTAATATGCTTTGATACAGGCACTTCGTCATAGCCAATTTTCACATCGTCTAGCGATAGTACATCGTTACCGCTTGGTCGATCGAGCGAGAAGGAGAAGTTGGCGGATTTCTCGTCACCGTCAGGAGAGTCCATCCATTCGCGGCGCTCAAGTTGTTTGCGTCGACTCTTCGCCATTTTGGAAGTGGATGCACGCGCAATATTCTTTTGAATAAATTCTTCAAGTTTCGCACGTTCATCCTTTTCCTGAACAAACAACTTCTGATCACGTTCATAGTTCTTTGCTTTCTCATCTAGGTATGAACTGTAATTTCCGCTGTACTTTGAAACTTTTCGTCGTGATACTTCATATACGGTTGTAACTACTTTATCGAGGAAGTACCTATCATGAGAAACAATTAAAATGGCACCTTCATAGCCCGACAGGTAACGTTCCAGCCAGTTCAGTGTCTCGATGTCCAAGTGGTTCGTCGGTTCATCGAGTATCAACAGGTCCGGCTTGCTCAGCAGCATGCGTGCAAGTGCAAGACGCGTTTTTTGACCGCCTGACAGTAAGTGCACCGGCTTCTCGAAATCGTCGGGATAAAAGCGCATGCCGTGAAGAACAGAACGGGCATCGGCTTCAAACTGATAACCTCCCGCTTCTTTAAAAGCGATTTGAAGCTCATCATACTCGGTCATTACGCGTGCGTAACGATCGGTATCCTCATACACTGCAGGATTCGCCATTTCATGTTCTAACGCACGCAAACGACTTTCTTTTTCACGAAGTGGTGCAAATACTGTCATCACTTCATCCCAAATCGTTAGCTCCGAATCCAGCCCGCTATGCTGTTCAAGATAGCCCATGCGTATATCCTTTGGAATCATAATATCGCCTTCATCCGCGGATAGTTCACCTGCTATTATTTTTAATAATGTCGATTTTCCGGCACCATTTCGTCCGACGAGTGCGACACGATCCCGATGCTGTACTTCGAGACGGACATTCTCCAGTAGATTCGTACCTGAAAAAGACTTGGTCAGTCCATTCACTTGTAAAATAATCAAGTCCCACACCTCTATTCCTTATCAGTTTAATGGAACGGAGCGCACCATGCAATAATCGGCTTTACAATAATCTCGTTGTGCTGTACGATAAAAGCGGCTATACCCTTGTTCATGGGTTGGTCATTGAAGTAACAATGGAGGTTCGGCACAGCGTGAGTAAACCTAGAATTCCACAGGCAACATCTAAACGATTGCCTCTATATTATAGATTTTTGAGAAATTATGCAGACAAAGGCGTACAACGCATATCATCGGGAGAATTAAGTGAAGCGATGAAAATTGATGCGGCGACGATTAGAAGAGACTTTTCCCATTTCGGAGCGCTTGGACGTAAAGGATACGGCTACGACGTTGATTCCTTATTGCAGTTCTTCCGTGAAACCCTTGATCAGGATGAAGAAACCAAAGTTGCTTTAATCGGGGTAGGTAGTCTCGGTAATGCATTCTTGAAATATAATTTTCAGAAGATCCATAACACGAAAATTGTCGTGGCGTTCGATCCGAAAGCACCGCATGATGGAGAATTGAAGAACGATATTCCTATCTATCCGCCTGATCGTATCGAGGAGAAAATTAAAGAACTGGGCATTGAAATGGTGATATTGACTGTTCCATCACGCGTTGCACAGGAATTGACAGACCGTCTTGCTACAACAGGCGTAAAGGGGATTTTAAATTTCACACCTGAACGTTTAGCGGTACCAGATACAATCCGCATCCAGACCATTGACTTGTCCGTAGAGTTGCAAACATTGATTTATCTCATTAAAACAGACGTAAAAGATTCACAAATTACATAACACTGTGATAGTAAAATCATAGGTTTTCATGTAGAATAGACATATTATGAGGAGGTGGCCAACATGGCTCCAGGTATCGGAAGTTTACTGATTATCGCTGTGATTGCATTGCTTATATTTGGTCCTAAGAAATTACCTGAAATCGGTAAAGCGTTCGGTTCTTCATTGCGCGAGTTCAAAAACGCAACTAAAGGCCTTACAGACGACGAAGATGACGTAAAAAAGGTTGAAGACAAGAAAGAAGAAGTGCGCTGAGTTAGGGTGTTATTCTGATGGCAGATAAAGACTTAACAATCATTGAACATATAGATGAAGTTCGAAAACGGCTGATGGTAATCGTCGTTTTCTTTATTGTTGGGGCAATTGGCAGTTTCTTCTTAGCGAAGCCGCTGATCAATTTTATACAATTCGATACACCGGCTGAACAAGTCACATTAAATGCATTTAACGTCGTAGATCCAGTCGTGATCTATTTGAAGGTTATAGTATTTCTTGCGATTGTTATTATTTCACCGGTCATCATGTATCAATTTTGGGCCTTTATTTCACCAGGTCTTCGTGACTTAGAACGACGTGTCACACTATCGTATATACCGTTTGCTTTTCTCCTGTTTTTAGCAGGAATTAGTTTCTCTTACTTTGTATTGCTACCGTACGTGATGAAATTCATGATTAATCTGTCAGGTCAATTGAACATTGAGCAGACAATCGGTATCAATGAGTATTTTTCTTTTTTATTCTCACTACTATTGCCGTTTGGTTTTGTTTTTCAATTACCGATCGTCATATTGTTTTTATCCCGTCTCGGTGTGTTGCAACCTAAAGTACTTGTTAAAATACGGAAGGTTGCGTACTTTGTTCTATTCGTACTTGCTGCGTTCATTACACCACCGGACATTGTATCGCATTTATTCACCACGGTTCCGCTATTCATCTTATATGAGATCAGCATCGTGATTTCACGTTTAGGCTACAGGAAGTTTGAGAAGTCCGAACGTCTGCGCCAGATGGAAGAAGTGAAGGCAGAGCAACAGCGTCAAATTGACGAAGTGCTGAATAAAACAGATGATAACTAAACCACACAAATCCTCTTGCTCACGCAGGAGGATTTTTACGTTTACATAATAAAGGTCGTAGATGGGTTCATTTACCAGTAGCCCTATGGTAAACTATCTAAGAATAGAATGAGTAGGGGGAAATGAAATCTAGTGAACAGCAAAAAGACTCCAAACAGATGGAGCAAGTGGTTGTTAGGTGCAATGTTGCTTATGGCGAGTGTTACGACTCCTGTTGCAGGCGTTCAAGTTGCTGCTGCACAGCAGTCTTATAAAGCGATGGAAGTCGGTATCAATCAAGTTATTACTAGTCAACGTATGCGTGGTACACGAAGCAGTGTCGTCGTACGTGAAGCAAATACGAATCGTATTATCTATCAATATCGTGGCAATCAAGGAGTTACACCTGCCTCGAATGTTAAAGTGTTAACAAGTACAGCGGCTCTTGAAGTGCTCGGTAAAGACTATACATTCGACACAGATGTCTTGACGAACGGCACGATAAAAAACGGTGTTCTTGACGGTCATCTTTATTTACGCGGGACAGGAGATCCGACATTACTAGAATCTGATTTACTCCGTCTAGCAAGACAAATGCGGGAATCAGGAATTCATACAGTAACCGGACATATTGTGGCGGACGATACGTGGTTTGACACGCAGCGTCTATCACCAGGTATTTATAAATCAGATGAAACGTATTACTATGCAGCACAAATTTCGGCACTGACGATTTCACCAAATAAAGATTACGATGCAGGTACGACAATTGTTGAAGCGAAGCCGACAAGAAATGGTAAAGCGGGAGCGGTCACATTGACTCCACATACGGACATCGTAAAAGTAGTCAACCGCACACGGACAGTACCGAAAAATCAACGCAACACGGTAACAATGAGTCGTCAACAAGGTACGAATACGATCATTGTTTCAGGAAACGTACCACTTAACTCAAATGGTAAGCGTCAATGGGTAACGGTATCGAATCCGACCGCCTATACAGCAGACGTTTTCAAACGCGCACTGGCCAAAGAAGGCATCAAGCTTCAGCCAACAGCACGTGTCACACGTGGCAAGACACCTGCAAACGCAGAATTACTTGCAAAGAAAGAATCGATGTCACTGTTTTATTTAATGATGCCATTTATGAAATACAGCAACAACTCCCATGCGGAAATCTTGGCAAAATCCATGGGTCGCGCAGTATACAATGACGGGAGTTGGAATGCCGGCTTGCGTGTTGTTAGGGAAACGTTAGAAAAGGATGGTATTAGTACAAAGGGAATTTATCTAGAGGACGGTTCAGGTATGTCTCATAAGAATAAAATTCCATCCGAGAAGATTGCGGAAGTATTATATGCAGCTCAGTCCAAAGATTGGTATACGGCATTTGAGCGTTCACTGCCCATTGCTGGCGTCAATGATCGCATGCTTGGAGGAACGTTGCGCAACCGTCTGACAAGCCCTGTAGTCAAGGGCAAAGTATACGCGAAGACAGGCTCTCTGAATGGCACAGATTCATTGTCTGGCTATGTAAAGACGAAGGGTGGACAAGAGTTGATCTTCAGTATTTTGACAGAGAATGTTAAAGGAACAGCTAGGCCTGATATTGATAAGATGGTTCAGGTTATGGCGGCGCAGTAAGAAGTAGTAAGTGTGCACTTGGTTTACGGTTTTGGGATTGTGAGTATAGGATGATTTTCTCACTTACTATAATTAGAAAAGATGCTAGTTGATCGGAGTGGAACGCGTCCGCCTGGAGCGCAGATTAACGGTGCCTTCACACTCACCGAATTCTCAACATACCCACAGTAAAAAATCTCCCCATTGTCGGGGAGATTTTTTTATTGCAGGAATAATATGATACCCTGCTGCATATCTTGTAATTGTTGCAGCTTATCCGCATTCCATTGCACGACAGTGACGAAACTGTTCATCAGGAAATGGGCAATCATCGGGGTTATAAGTCGCTTAGTCTTATAGTAGACGAATGCGAACGCAAGACCCGGCATCAAGTACATCAACAAATGCTGTAGCTCATTATGTACAGCAGCGAAGACGATGGCGCTAACAATCGCAGCGACCCAGAAGTTTGTCTTGTTGTACAAGCCACCGAAGATTATCCGGCGGAACACGACTTCTTCAAGAAACGGTGCAAACAACACCATGGCAAAGATGATGATTGGCGCTGTCTTTGCGATGTTCGACAGTAACTCCGTATTCTCGGAGCCTGCTGTTACACCGAACATGGACTCAATCGCAGCACCAATAATCTGTCCAGCCATTGCGAGGAAGAAACCAAGTATTCCCCATAGCAGGACGTTTCCGAAACCGGATGGCTTTCCTTTAAACACGGGTAAGAACTTTTTATTTCGTAATAGAATCGCAGCAACTATGAGTGCAGCGATACCTTGCGTGATAAATAACGTCCATGCGAATCCTTGCGACAAAGCTTCTGCTTTGGACAAGTTTTTGCCAGTGAAGTAAACAATTAATTCAGGGGCAAGAAAAATGCTGCCGATCTGCAGCAACACATATGAGACGAAGATCATCAGAGCAACTATCCAGTTTTTCACGGTGCACAACCTTTCTTCCATATATGATGAATAGTTTAACGCGAAAAAAGACGTTTGGCAAAAGAAGAAAATGTCGAACGCTTTTACTTGCAATTATGTGTGAAATTCTTTAATATAAGAGTTGTGTTAGCACTCGTTGTAAGTGAGTGCTAAGAAAAATAAAAACTACCCATTATCTCGAGGAGGTTGTTTCATTTGTTGAAACCACTAGGTGACCGTATCATTATCGAATTAATCGAAGCAGAAGAAAAAACATCAAGCGGTATTGTTCTACCGGACTCTGCACAAGAAAAGCCACAAGAAGGTAAAGTAATCGCTGCTGGTACAGGCCGTGTTCTTGAGAACGGACAGCGTGTCGAGCTTGAAGTAACTGAAGGCGACCGCATCATCTTCTCTAAATACGCAGGCACTGAAGTGAAGTATGAAGGTACTGAATACTTGATCCTTCGTGAAAGCGATATTCTTGCAATTATTGGCTAATTAATTAAAACGTAAACGTAGTAGACAAATAGAAAATTCTGGAGGGTATCAAATACAATGGCTAAAGAACTTAAATTTAACGAAGATGCACGTTCCGCAATGCTCCGCGGTGTAGATACACTAGCAGACGCTGTAAAAGTAACACTTGGGCCAAAAGGTCGTAACGTCGTACTTGAGCGCAAATTCGGTTCACCACTGATTACAAATGATGGTGTAACAATTGCAAAAGAAATTGAGCTTGAAAATGCATTCGAAAACATGGGCGCAAAGCTAGTAGCAGAAGTTGCATCTAAAACAAATGACATCGCAGGCGACGGAACAACAACAGCAACAGTCCTTGCACAAGCAATGATCCGTGAAGGTTTGAAGAACGTAACAGCTGGCGCAAACCCAGTCGGTATCCGTAAAGGAATCGAAAAAGCGGTAATCGCAGCAGTTGAAGGCCTTCAAAGTGTTTCCGATGAAATCGAAACTAGACAAGAAATCGCACAAGTTGCGGCTATCTCTTCTGGAGATGAAGAAGTCGGTGAGTTGATTTCACAAGCAATGGAGCGTGTGGGTAACGATGGTGTTATCACGATCGAAGAATCCAAAGGCTTCGTAACAGAGCTGGATGTAGTAGAAGGTATGCAATTCGACCGTGGCTACGCATCTGCTTATATGGCAACAGATACAGACAAAATGGAAGCAGTGCTTGATAATCCATACGTCTTGATTACAGATAAGAAAATTAATAACATCCAGGAAATCCTTCCTGTGCTTGAACAAGTTGTTCAGCAAGGTAAGCCATTGTTGATTATCGCTGAAGATGTTGAAGGTGAAGCTCTAGCTACACTAGTTGTTAACAAACTTCGCGGTACATTCAATGCGGTAGCGGTTAAAGCTCCTGGCTTCGGTGATCGCCGTAAAGCTATGCTTGAAGACATCGCAATCCTAACTGGTGGACAGGTAATCACAGAAGATCTAGGACTTGATCTGAAATCTGCTGACCTTACATCACTAGGACGCGCAGCGAAGATTGTAGTTACAAAAGACAACACAACAATCGTAGAAGGTAGCGGAGACGCAGGTTCTATCGAATCACGTGTTGGCCAAATCCGTTCACAATTGGAAGAAACTACTTCTGAATTCGACAAAGAGAAATTGCAAGAACGTCTAGCTAAACTAGCTGGCGGTGTAGCAGTTATCAAAGTTGGAGCTGCAACTGAAACTGAGTTGAAAGAGCGTAAACTTCGTATCGAAGACGCATTGAACTCTACACGTGCAGCAGTTGAAGAAGGAATCGTATCTGGTGGTGGTACTGCACTAGTTAACGTGTATAAAAAAGTAGAAGCATTACTTGAAGATACTGAAGGCGACGTAGCAACGGGTATCAAAATTGTACTTCGTGCACTTGAAGAGCCAGTACGTCAAATCGCAACAAACGCGGGCCTTGAAGGTTCTATCGTAGTAGATCGCTTGAAGCGCGAAGAAGTCGGCGTAGGCTTTAACGCTGCAGAAGGCACATGGGTTAACATGGTAGAAGCAGGTATCGTAGATCCAACTAAAGTAACTCGTTACGCACTACAAAACGCAGCATCTGTAGCGGCAATGTTCTTGACTACTGAAGCTGTTGTTGCAGATCTACCAGAACCAGCAGGTGGCGGTATGCCTGATATGGGCGGTATGGGTGGAATGGGCGGCATGATGTAAGAAAGAAAGGAACCCTTTCATACTAGGGTTTTGTGTCATGCATCATCATTTTTGATGCCTAAAACTTATTTTTGATCATTATAAGGCTCGAGAGCTTCTCATTAGTTGACTAAACTTTTGAGAGGCCTTTTTTTGTTTTTCTTTTGTAATGTGTAAATAAAATTGTGTAGTCGTTTCATCATCCTTATGTCCTAACTAACATAGGGGGTTAGTAGAACTTAAGCTTGAAATTTAACGTGGTGTTTACTCCGTTGAAAAGAGAGCCAATACGGACTATTTTACAGTATTATACAATCGCTGCTATCTGGAAAGTACCAAAAATGAGTGGCTTAAAAAAGCATCCTGGAACAACGAAAGCATCATATGCATCGCATGTGATATCGATAACTTTAAGTAACTTAATGATGAATACGGACATCTAGTGGGTGACGCTGTTATGAAGCAGATTAGTCAATACTGCTCAACGATTTTTAGAGAATCGGACTTAATGGGTCGATTTAGTGGAGACAAATTCGTCGTTATCCCGAAAGGCGTTTCACTTGAGGGTGGGAAAAAGAAAGCCGAGTAGCTATCGGAAACGGTTAGAAGTATAGAAGTGGAATACAAAGGAAAGTTCGTTTCAATCACCGCAAGTGTTGGGTTGGTCGATAACGCAAAAGGGAAAGTGTCGGATCTTAAGGAATTATTCAATTCCGCAGATATCGTACTCTGTTTGGCAAAAGAGACTGGAAAAAACCAAGTTTGCGTTGTCGGTTAAAAAATGACTGCCCGTGAAATGGACCTAAAAATAGCCATCTCCGGCATGCATCTGGAGATGGCTGTTTTTATCAATCCTATCTACACTATTCCCTCTCAACCGGAACAGTCGCATCATGCAAATGTTTTTCAAGGTCGGCGTGGAAACTTGCTTTCTGCTCGTCACTCCAACCCAGCTCTTTACTCATCATTTCAAGGAGGGGCACTTTCCACTCGTTCACCCATTGGATATCGAACAGTAATGCTCCCGTACGTCGCCAGAAAAAGTCGATGGGTGTACGGACGAATTCATCTGTGATTGAGTAAAGAACTTGCGCATATAGGTAGAGGGGCAGTCCGGAATCTTGCGCCGCCTGCTCATTTTTCTGTAATAAATCAAAGAGGATATCTACATTTGAGCCATATCTTTTCACGAGAGACTGAGCTCTTTCTTGGTCCAACCCAAGCTTTATTCCTTGTTTAATCTTCCGATACATGAACGCTTCAAAGTTCCGGGAACCTCCGACGTGTCCGCCCGAAATCGGCATATTCTTCGTGCTAGACGGAGAATATATTATTCCTATATCTGTTTTGAGTTTTGATGCAACGACATCTACAATCGTTTCCGCCATTTTTCGATAGCCCGTCAGTTTTCCACCGGCAACTGTGATTAAGCCAGAAGCGGACTCCCAAATTTCATCTTTTCTTGAAACTTCGGATGCCCCTTTACCTTTTTCATTGATTAAAGGCCGTAGCCCAACCCAGCTGGATTCAATATCGCTCGCCGCAATGGTCAACTTCGGAAAAATGAGAGCAATTGCGGCCATCAAGTAATCGCGGTCGCTTACGGTCATTCGGGGATGAACCATGTCCCCTTTGTAATCAGTGTCTGTCGTCCCAACGTACGTTTTCCCGTCCCGTGGGATTGCCAATACCATCCGGCCATCCGGTGTGTCAAAGTAAACAATCTGATTCAAAGGGAATACACTTTGGTCAAAAACGAGATGAATGCCCTTCGTCAAACGAATTTCCCTTGAATCCAAGGAGTTGTCTTTCTCCCTCAATGTATTTACCCATGGCCCGGCGGCGTTCACTATTGTTTTTGCGCGTATTTCACTTATTTTGCCATTTAGCTGGTCGACCACGCATACGCCTGCAACTTTTCCTCCATTGTAAATAAAATCAGTTACTTTTGTATAATTGAATACAGTTGCGCCTTGACTAACAGCTTCTTTCATCACTTCAATCGTCAGTCTCGCATCATCCGATCTGTATTCGACGAAACGGCCAGCTCCAAGTAACCCTTCTTGCTTGAGTTTAGGCTCCGCATGCAACGCTCTTTCTCTGGTCAACATGCTTTTTCGTTCTTCTTTTTTCACGCCCGCCAAAAAGTCATAGACGCGCAATCCGATGGAGGTAGTGAATTTACCCATTGAACCGTCCTTATAAATTGGCAAAAGCAGCCACTCTGGGTTCGTCACATGGGGTCCATTTTCATAGACGACCGCCCGCTCTTTACCTACTTCCGCAACGATCTTCACTTCAAGATTTTTCAGGTATCGCAAGCCGCCATGGATCATTTTTGTAGAACGGCTGGACGTCCCTGCAGCAAAATCCTGCATTTCCACAAGTACTGTTTTCATTCCACGACTGGCTGCATCTAAGGCGATTCCAGCCCCCGTGATTCCGCCCCCGATGATTAATACATCAAATTCTTCCGCTTGTAATCTTGCAAGCACTTCATTTTTTTGTAATCCATTAGGTTGTTCACTCATTCTATTTAAAGCCTCCACATATTGTATTCGTTCATTAATTATACTACAATTTAGATAACTAAATCTATTGATTTACAAAAGGTTTAGAAATAGTAACATGTAGAAAGTGTTTTAACTATTTGGTGGGTTTCGATAAAATAGACAATGGGTAAGAGTCATGCTATAATTTCATATGCGTTGTGCGAATCTAATGGTAATTAAAAATAATAAATATACTCTTATCAGGAGCAGGTGGAGGGAAAAGCCCGATGAAGCCCGGCAACCGACTCAATTGAGCACGGTGCTAATTCTTACAGCATTTATGCTGATAGATAAGAAGTTGTGTGAAAAACCTCTTCTTAACTGAAGGGGTTTTTTTATCATCATAGACGATACAGAAGGAGGAAATGACATGAATATATCAAGTAGTCATCAGGAACTAGCAACCTATGCATTCTTAGAAATCAATGAAATTGTGAAGTATGTTAAAAAGCGTGACTTCTTTAGTGAACAGGAACAAGTGATTGTGACGGAGGTAAGTGATGGGAAGATTAATCATGTTTATCGATTAACCGGGGAACAGAAGAGCTTGATACTCAAACAGGCTGTACCTTACGCGAGGATTGTAGGGGAGTCGATGCCTATTCCGATTGACCGGGTCGTCCTAGAAGCAAAAGTATTACAGGAATACGATAATATCATTCCCGGTTCTGTTCCGAAAGTGCATCATCTGGATGAAATCATGGCAATTGTTGTGATGGAAGACATGCATCCGATGGAAATGGGACGCACGGCTTTGAATAATGGGACGGAATCTGCCGTATTTGCGAAGGACATAGGTGTATTCAGTGCGAAAACCACTTTTTATACGTCCGATTTCTACCTAGATCCAAAAGTAAAGAAAGAATTGAATGCTTCTTTTACAAATCCAGCCATGCGGGAAATGACGGAAGAGCTTTCTTTCGATTGTCCCTACAATTCGCATGACAGCAATTACTTTGAAGAAGGCCTGAAAAATGATGTGTTATTTCTGAGTCAAGATCACCAGTTAAAGCTGGAAGTGGCGAAGTTAAAACATAAGTTCATGACGAAAGCGGATGCTCTCATTCATAGCGACTTACATAGTGGTGCAATATTCATGGGGGATGACAAAACAGTTGTATTCGATACCGAGTTTGCTTGTTTTGGGCCTTTCGGATTTGACATGGGGCATTTCATCGCAAGCTTGTTGTTAAATGGAATCGGTCATCCTGAATTTCAAACGAAGCGCTATGAACAAGCGCGGGAAACATGGTATGCGTACACCGATACATTCGCCCAATTATGGAGAGAAGAATCCAATGAGCCTTATACACAACTCGAGGGTTTTCTGACGCATGTAATGGACGGAAAATTTGCCGATATGCTGGGGTATGCAGGGTGCGAATTGGTCCGCCGCTCCATAGGTATTGCACAAATTGACGATTTGAATTATGAAGAAGATGAACAAAAAAGAATGACCAGAAGGAAAAAAGTGTTGGAGCTCGGAAAGTATTTGATACTTAACCGTCACGCAATACGCTCTTTGGAAGAATTGGAGAGCTGGTTCATCGACAGTAATCACAAGGAGGAATTTTAATGGGAGTTACAGCCACTTATCTATTTCCGACACATCCAGAGCAAGAAAAAATAGCGGAGCAACATGCCCTAGGGCTTACAATTGGGTCTTGGACAGACATTCCGCATCTTGAACAGCAGCAATTGAAGCACCATAAAGGTGAAGTTGTTTCTGTGGAAAAAGGGGAAGTAAAGGACACGGTGAAAATCTTTTATCCGTCCGCTAATTATTCGGCAGACCTTCCCGCGATTTTCACGACTGTCTATGGCAAGTTATCCTTTTTTGAAGGCTATGAATTAATCGACTTGGATTTTGGCAAACAATTGCTCGCACAATTTCCAGGGCCACGATTCGGTACGAAAGGGATTCGCGAGCAGTTGAATGTAATGGATCGCCCATTACTGAAAGCCATCTTCAAGGGAGTCATGGGAAGAGATCTTTCCTTTTTCTCAGCCCAACTGGAAGAACTGTTAGCCGGCGGTGTCGATCTCATCAAAGACGATGAAATTCTTTTTGAGAATGAATTAACACCGTTTTACAAGCGAATTACAACAGCAAAAGACATTATCGATCGGCATTATGAACAGACCGGAAATCGGGCATTGTATGCAGTGAACTTGTCGGGACGGACGAATGAGCTTCACGACAAGGCGGAACAGGCGGCAGCGCTTGGCGCGAACGCGTTATTATTCAACGTCCACGCGTACGGTTTGGATGTACTTCAAACGCTGCGTGAAAATAACAATATCAGTTTGCCGATTGTGGCACATTCCGCATTATCCGGCGTTCTCGCGGGACAAGCGGGTGGCGGATTCTCTTACTCGTTATTGGTAGGAAAATTAACGCGGCTAATCGGTGGAGATCTATCCTTGTTCCCAAGCTCATATGGCAATGTCGCCATTTCGCGGTTCGATGCGTTGGCAATTAATGAAGCGTTGATTGAAGACAATGGCTTCGAAAAAACATTTGCCGTTCCGTCCGCTGGAATCCATCCAGGCATGGTGCCACAATTACTGAAAGATTTTGGAGATAATCTTGTCGTCAATGCTGGTGGCGGAATATTCGGCCATCCCGATGGACCGACGCAAGGTGCCAAAGCATTCCGGGCGGCGATTGACGCAAGTGTCAAACAAATTTCTCTCGAAGAAGCGGCAAAAACATCAGAACCTCTGAAACGCGCCATTGACCAATGGGGCGTTGTCGAGTCAGTATAAGAACAAAACGAGCCTCCTGGGGTTGTATCCAAGAGGCTCGTTTTTTTAGATAGAATGAATCAGAAATCTTGCTAATAACGCTTCGCCGCTTTGTGGATGCCTCTCGCGATAAGCCAGAAAGGAAACCACTTTCAGTCTTATCGCTTTGGCTACCACGTAGGCGCGCCTTCGCTGGATGGTCCAGGTTAGAAAGCGTATTTCGTTATTGGGGATTAAACCTGCACTCCTTCTAATCCACTACTATTTAGGTTGCAATATCGACTAATATACATAAACCGAGAGAAAGCATTTAACAACAGTCCCTATACAATGGATAGAATTGGAGTTCCCGCTAATATCGCTTCTGCGCTTTGTGGATGCCTCCCGCGATAAGCCAGAAAGAAGACCCCTTTTTGTCTTATCGCTTCGGCTACCACGAAGTCGCGCCTTCGCTGGATGGTCTCTGTGGAGGAAAGCGCATTTCATTAGCGGGGATAAGACCTGTACCCTATAGTGCGTCTATCTTCAATGAAATTAGTATCAAATAGTAATCACATTATAATCTCGGTCTATACATCACCCAAATACTTTCAATAATGGGACACCCCAGCGCAGGCGCGGCAAAGGCATCCCCAAAGCGCCAAGCGAATTACAATCCACACTCCGCTTCGCGCAACTCTCTCTCAATAATGTTCACCCTAAAGGGGTAGTCATAGCGGATTCAGTGGGGTTCTTTAATTCAACATATCTAGTTATAAACCCGCCACCTCAACCCGCCCGG
Source organism: Sporosarcina sp. P17b (assembly GCF_002743115.1). Lineage (NCBI taxonomy): Bacteria > Bacillati > Bacillota > Bacilli > Caryophanales > Caryophanaceae > Sporosarcina > Sporosarcina sp. P17b. Next base: position 18,172 of record NZ_PDYP01000017.1, read on the forward strand.
AGAAGAACGTTGCACCGCCGCCCATATCGGCAATCCGATCTGGCGTCAAAGCATTCACAAGGCGTTTTTGACCCGACTTATCTCCCCAAATCCCTTGACTGACAACAACGCCAGGAAGAACTTGCTCGCCGACGGAAACAGTAAACTCACATTCCCCGCGCTCATTCCATATACGGACAGCCGCTCCGTCTTCAATTCCCCGACTTTCCGCATCTAGCCGATTCATGAACAACTTAGGTGCTTTCTCAAGCTTGATATGTTTTTCATTGTTCGAAAAAATCGTGTTCATGAAGTTATGGTTAATTGCAGGTACATAAAGTAAAGGATGATCGGAATCCTGGATAATCGGGATATACGTAGGAAGGGCCGGGAATCCTGCCGATTTCATCTGTTCCGAATACAACTCGATTTTTCCGCTCGGTGTCTTTAAATTGTTCAATAGATTGCCGGTACCGCTCGCTTTCATATAACGTTTTTCCTTTAAGGCAGCATACGACACCTCGGATAAATAAGGATTGGACAGTTGGCTTAACGCTTGGTTAACCATTTCCGCGTCATCATCTAGAAATGGTTGCTCATCAAAGCCCATTGCCCGTGCCAGCAATCTGAAAACGTCCGGGTTGGATTTACTGTCCCCATAAGTATCGATGACGGGTTCCTGCAAATGGATGTAGTGATGCCAGAAGGACGTATAGATGTCTGTGTTTTCAAAAGCGGATGTCGCTGGCAGAACAATGTCCGCATACAAGGCAGTGTCTGTCAAAAACAAATCATGGACAACTGTGAATAAATCTTCGCGTGCTAAGCCATCCCGTACTTTATTGGCATCCGGTGCCACAACGGCGGGGTTGCTATTATAGACGTACAAAGAGCGAATCGGCTGTTGTTCCTCCAGTAATACTTGTCCCAATAAATTCATATTGAATCTGCGCGTTGGCACTACCTGAAGTTCAGGACGTTCCAGTGCGGCTGTATTATGCGTCAAATAGTCGGAATTCGATTTGAGGGCCCCTCCGCCTTTCAATTCCCATTGCCCTGTCAAAGCAGGCAAGCAGGAAATTGTCCGGACCATCATTCCCCCGTTATCATGATGCTGCAACCCATTGCCAATGCGAATCATGGAAGGGGAGACGGTTCCATACATCCGGGCCAATTCATAGATATCTTCCTTCGGCACGCCCGTAATGGCGGAAACCGTTTGGGGATCGTAGTGCTTTACATGTTCCCTGAGCTCTTCATAGCCGATTGTATATTGTTCCAAAAACGATTGATTGACCAGTTTTTCTTTATAAAGAATATGCATGATTCCGAGTGCAAGCGCTCCGTCAGTTCCGGGAAGAATGGGGATGAACCAATCAGCCATGCGTCCGGTCTGATTTTTATGGACGTCAATAACGACGATTTTAGCACAGTTTTTTTTCGCTTTTTGCGCAATCATGATTTGGTGCATATTGGTGCTGACAGCATTGATGCCCCAGAAAACAAATAATTTTGTTTCCGTCATCTCCTCGGGATCTGTTCCGAAACGCCCGCCCATCGTGTAATTGTAGCCGACCTCGCCAGCGACTGAACAAATCGTCCGGTCCAGTTGACTCGAACCAAGGCGGTTGAAGAAACGGCGATCCATCCCTTTGGAACTAAGTTTCCCCATATTGGCATAGAAACTGTAAGGAAGAATCGATTCCGGACCCTCTTCTGAAATCAATTTTTTCCACTGATCTGTGATGGTTGTAATGGCTTCTTGCCAACTGATTGGAACAAATTTCCCATCACCTTTTTCCCCAACGCGTTTCAAAGGGGTTGTAATCCTTTTTGGATCATAAATGCGTTCAGTCATATGTCGAACTTTGTTACAAATACTTCCTTTTGTTACAGGATGGTCCGGATCGCCTTCAATTTTAACGATTCTCCCATCATCTTTGTGAACAAGCAATCCACATTGGTCTGGACAATCAAGGGAACAGACCGAGGGGACTACACCATTTTCTACATCAATATAAGAATGCATATCAAATATCCTTTCAAACAAACGATTTATGCTAGATAGTATAACATATATTAAACTATTTTTTTGGAAAGTTAAAATAAGTGGTTGACTTCAGATTGAAAATTCTATACAGTTAATTGATAAGTTAGATATTCGACATTTTTCACTCAATTACATATTATTATTTTCTATCGAGAGAAGTTGAGGGACTGGCCCTATGAAACTTCGGCAACATAATTGTGCCAAATCCAGCAAGCGTAGCTTGAGAGATAGAAAGGGTTTAGCATTTATTTTTTAATGTGATTATGATGTACTATCATCGACTCTTTCCGTCCTTTCGGAAAGGGTTTTTTTATTTTATATAACCTAAGTTGAAGCTACAGAAAAATTAGAGATAGAGATGGAGAGAGTGTTATGTTAGAAAGAATCGGAATCACGAAAAACTTAGGATGGGGCTTTTTCGGTGTCATGCTGTTCATGATGGGAGACGGAATTGAAGCCGGTTGGCTGAGTCCTTTCTTGATTGAAAGCGGGTTGACCATTCAACAGTCAGCTGCCATTTTCACAGTATACGGAATCTCGATCGCGCTGTCTTCTTGGTTTTCAGGCGTCTGTGTAGAGGTATTTGGTCCAAAACGTACAATGGCAATCGGTTTAGCCGTTTACATAATCGGTACCGCAGGGTTTATCACGTACGGTTTTTCGACGATGAATTACCCGGTTATGCTTCTCACGTATTTCATTAAAGGTTTCGGTTATCCGTTGTTTGCCTACTCCTTCCTGACATGGGTCATTTATAAGACACCGCAAAATAAATTGAGCTCTGCCGTCGGTTGGTTTTGGTTTGCGTTTTGTGCGGGAATGATGGTGCTGGGCGCATGGTATTCAAGTTTCGTAATCCAGCATCTTGGTTACATCAATACAATGTGGACATCTATTTTCTGGGTATGTCTCGGTGCGATCTTTGCTTTAGTTATCAATAAAGACAAGTTCCAAAAGAAAAAACTCGCGAACAAAAAAGAAGCAGTCACCGAATTATTGAAAGGCATCACCATTTTGAAAACGAACAAACGGGTTGCTGCAGGTGGAGTTGTCCGAATTATCAATAGTTTAAGTGTCTATGGATTCCCGGTATTCTTACCGATGCATATGGCGCAACATGGCATTGAAACAACTGCATGGTTGCAATTATGGGGAACGTTCTTCTTAGGAAACATCATCTTCAATTTAGTGTTCGGCTTTATTGGGGATAAATTCGGTTGGAAAAACACAATCATTTGGTTCGGTGGAATCGGCTGCGCGATTTTCACGCCGCTTCTGTTCTATATACCGGTAATTACAAATGGTAGTATTCTCATGACGAGCATTGTTGGATTCATATGGGGCGGCTTGGTAGCGGGCTACGTTCCAATCGGTGCCCTGGTACCATCCGTTGCAGGTGAGGATAAAGGCGCTGCAATGTCCGTGTTGAACTTTGCCGCTGGTCTGTCCACATTCGTAGCACCAGCAATCGCTTTGGCGTTCATTGGGCTTGTTGGAGCGGAAGGGGTCGTGTGGATTTTCAGTGCCCTCTATGTAGTGAGTGCGATTATTGTTAAATTCATTCGTGTACCGGAAGAGGAAGAAGGAAAGGCGCGGGAAAAAGCCGTTCCGATTACTTCCTAAAACCGCTGTCGATGGGCGTTGATTGACAAAGTTATCGATAGATGAAATAATCACAATTAATTGAAATAAATACGAGATTTCTTATCTAGGTGGAGGGACACGGCGTGACTTCTTGCTTTGTGTTGTTGTAGATAAGAAGATGTATCAATGACCTCTTCTTATAATAGAAGAGGTTTTATTGATAGATGGTAGGAGGACATATAGATGAGTGCAGAGTTTAAACCAGTAATTTTTTGTGATTTCGATGGTACAATTACGATGAAAGATAATATTATCAATATCATGGACAAGTTCGCTCCCGCTGGATGGGAAGAGATAAAGGACGATATTATGGCACAAAAGGTGTCGATTCAAACAGGAGTCAAAGAACTCTTTGCTTTATTGCCCACTTCCCAAAAAGAACAAATCGTGTCGTTCGTTTTGGAGGACGCGGAAATCAGGGAAGGTTTTGGTGAATTTGTTCAGTTTACCCGCGAAAAAAACATACCGCTCTATATCGTAAGTGGCGGCATCGACTTTTTCATTCACCCATTGCTTGAACCATTCGGGCCATTCAATCAAGTCTATTGCAACGAAAGTGATTTTTCAGGAGAACACATCAACATCCTCTTCCCGCATGAATGTGATGCAATTTGTACAAGTCAAGGCTGCGGTTGCTGTAAGCCGACGATTATTCGCGAGAACACTGCCCAGCAGCAAACGAGCATTGTCATCGGTGACTCGATTACAGACCTAGAAGCGGCAAAGCTTGCCGATATCGTCATTGCAAGGGATTTCTTAATTGAAAAATGCGAGGAATTGAACATTCCTTATTCACCGTTCACTAATTTTTATGACTGTATTCGGATCATTGAAGCCCGCTTGAATGTGCAAGTGTAAGTAAAAACCAAAAATATATCAGAGGAGAGATGAGTAAAATGGCGACAATTACAATTCAAGGAACAAACGAAGTTATTGAAACACAAACAGAGGTTGCGGCATTTCTAGAGCAACAAGAAGTCGTTTATGAGTATTGGGATATCGAAAAGCTACCCGAAAACCTTCGTGAAAAATTCAATTTAACTGATGAAGAAAAAGAAGAGATTCTTAAGGCTTTTAAAACAGAAATCGACGATATTTCAGAGCGCCGCGGTTATAAAACGGCAGACATTATCTCACTATCAGATGCGACACCTAATTTGGATGAACTTCTGAAAAACTTCGAACAAGAACACCACCATACAGACGATGAAGTGCGTTACATAGTCAGTGGACACGGCGTATTCATCATTCAAGGAAAAGACGAACGATTCTTTGAAGTGCATCTTAACCCAGGTGATTTAATTTCCGTTCCGGAAAACATCCGCCACTATTTCACACTCGCAGCCGATCGCAAAGTAGTAGCTGCCCGCATCTTCGTAACACAAGAAGGATGGGTACCGGTTTACTAAAAGAGGCGTTTTGTACACTCGCTATAATTGAAAGGAGATATAGACAATGACTGAAAAAAAGTTTGAAAAAGCTGCATTTGCAGGAGGATGTTTCTGGTGCATGGTGAAACCGTTTAAAGAATGGCCAGGCGTCCAAGATATCGAGTCAGGTTATATGGGCGGGCATCTCGATAATCCAACGTATGAAGATGTGAAAAATGGTGAATCGGGCCATGTGGAAGTTGTTGAAATCACATTTGACCCTACTTTGTTTTCATATGAAAAGTTGCTCGAAGTATTCTGGCAACAAATCGACCCAACAGACGCAGAAGGTCAATTCCACGACCGCGGCTCATCGTACACAACCGCGATTTTCCATTACACAGAAGCGCAACAGGAAGTTGCCGAGAAATCGAAAGCCAACCTAGCGGCAAGCGGCGTTTTCTCAAAACCGATCGTCACAGCAATCCGCCCCGCAGAAACTTTCTACCGGGCTGAAGAATACCATCAAGATTATTACATAAAAGAAAAAGAACATTACACAGACAACCGTGCCCGTTCTGGCCGCACTGAATTCATCGCGGAGCACTGGGGAAAATAATAAGGATTGGGTAGGGGGTCGAGCGTTTTCACGACGCTCTGCCTTTTTTTGTTGGAAATAGGGCGATGAAACTGTGGTAGTGTGGGAATCTCCCTTTCGACCGCCCAACCTTCGCGTCCACTCCCCCCAAAATAGTAACTTCAAAAACCGATTTTAAAGCACAAATAACCCCAAAATCTCAATTATGCTGCTATTTAGCACATCCAAAATTCAGCTATGTCAAAAACCACAGAAATTTGTTAAACCTTTTGGTAAGCTAACGTAAAGGTGATAAAAGATGATCTATAAACAAATATCAAAACCCAAAAAACTAATTGGATTAAATGCACTAATTCCAACGATTGCATCCGTTACATCCGGAAATTCAAAAGTTTAAAGAGGAATTCCGGATTCGCAAAGCAGGCTTTGGGGGGGGACAGCACCTTGACAAGCATCTGGTAGAATTCCCCCCCATACCCACACATAATTTTGCATGACATCTGCCTTAAACAGAACGGCATTTACTTTCAAATGGATTCTGTAATAATTACACCAACGTTTATCCTCATTATTGGGGCAAAAAAATGGCCCAAATTGCAATATTTAATAAAGAGTACCTGTGCAACATTGAACTCCGAATTCAATGTTACCCAGGTACTTTGTTTTCGTTTCATGCACAACCAGGAATTTATCTTCACTTATCCAGCGCCCGGAAGTTTGTCCATTTCCGGGTGTGGCACTTCCTTCAATACGACCCCGAATCTTCCTGAACCGGTATAGACATATAGGATAGTTTAAATGATTACGAAAAGAAAGCCATTGAATACAGATATAGTAAGGTTCGATTAAATTTCACAGCTATATCAATTTACAGGGCGAAGTAAAAACTGTGGCTTAGGGATATTGAGAAATTTGTGCAAGAATGATATTTTAGCACTAAATAGCACTTCATCTACCGATCCAAATTAGCAATACTTTACAAGAAAACAGACGGCGGAATCTAAAAACTTTTAGCTATCTGTTTCTGATGCCACAAGGTCATATTTGATGCCGTAATTGATGCTGAAAATTATAAAAACCAGTATAAGTTGATATAATTAAATTGAACGAAACATTCCGGAACGTTGATGTATAACGATTTGTACTAGAAGATATACAAGTGTAATAGCCCGGACTCTATGGGCGGCATGATGTAAGCCGTTTTCCCACTATATATTTTAAAAACGCCAACTCCATTATTATGGAGTTGGCGTTTTTGCGTCTGCTGAAATATAAATGTTTTGTATTGTAAATGGGTTAGAACGTAAGTATCCAAGAACATTAATACATTATAGATAAAGATAGTGCCTTTACACGCCGAGAAGTTAGGGGATCGAACGTAATTTCACTCTCAAATAGTTAGTAAAATATAAATATAGCTATAACGGTCAATATAATAATTACTGGTAATGATAAAACATAAATCCACATTAAATTGGAAAAGCTTTTTTTACTACTGTACGTTTTAGTACTGGAATTAGTGCTGGAACTAGTACTAGAATTAGCAATGGACATGGTCAAAAGTAATCCGACAACTAAAACAATGACAACGATAATCAATGAAACAATAAGGCCTAGGTTCATGCCGTCCTCCTTTTTAGAAATGATTCTCTTCTATCTCTACATTACAAGAATTCACTATAAAACATTTTCAAGATCATCTAATTAGCGGTATGTAAACCAACTACTTTTATGTAACAACTGTAACACAAAAGTGGTTGGTCAGGGGTTATGAAGTCATCAAGAATTATCTGTCAATAAGTAATATTTCTTTTGCGAGTAGATTTATTTCTTGAGGAAAACGATGTTAGCTCAGTAAATGAATACTTTTTTGATTAAACGGGTATCTATACTGAATGAACAGAATAGGGAGAGTGAAGTAGATGAAAGCAATTGTTATTGAACAATACGGTGGGGCAGAAGAACTTATTGAGAAAGAACTTCCGAAGCCGGAAATACAACATCATCAGGTATTAATAGAGATGCATGCAACGTCAGTAAATCCTATTGACTGGAAAGTTCGAGAAGGTTATATGAAAGAGAATATACCTTTTGAATTTCCGCTTATTTTGGGATGGGATGCAGCAGGAGTGATCGCTGAAGTAGGGAAAGACGTGAAGAGTTTCAAAGTAGGAGATGAAGTATTCGCTCGTCCGGCAATGGAAAATGGAACATACGCTGAGTATGTTGCTGTTAACGAAGACTTAGTTGCTTTAAAACCAGCCGATGTTAGTTTTGAGGAAGCTGCTTCAGTTCCACTAGCCGGACTAACAGCTTGGCAATGTCTTGTTGACTTTGGTCAAATTAAACCAGGAGACAAAGTCTTAATTCATGCTGGCTCGGGCGGTGTTGGAAGCTTGGGTATTCAAATCGCTAAAAGTTTTGGCGCTTATGTTCTATCGACAGCTAGTGGTAAGAACGAAGCTTTCTTAAAAGAGCTCGGTGTTGACGAATTTATTAACTATGAAACAACTGATTTTACAGATGTCGTAAAAGACGTTGATTTAGTTGTTGATACAATGGGCGGTGAGATTTTAGAGAAAAGCTTGAGTGTAGTTAAAAAAGGGGGGCGACTGGTTTCGATTGCAGGCCAGCCAAATCTTGAAAAGGCTGAAGCTAATCATATTACAGCTGAATCTCTATGGCTTAATCCGAATGGAAAGCAACTCGCCGAACTTGGCGAGCTAATGCAAAAAGGAGAAGTGAAAACCCATATAGGCCACACATTTCCTCTATCCGCCAAAGGACTACGAGATGCACATGAATTAAGCGCAACTCACCATGCAAAAGGAAAAATTGTTATAGAAGTGAAATGAGGATTTTTCCTAAGGGAAGAAGACAATTTTATCATAAGCTATATTTAAAGCGTCAACTCCAGTCTATGGAGTTGGCGCTTTTTTAATAAAATGAGTTGATTCATCTTTTAGTGTTTGTGGATAGAACTGCCACGTACCGAAATCTTCAGTAAGCGTCTTTTTTCATTCAATAACTGAGTAGATCTTTATTTCACTATCATCGTAATAACTACAACAACAAGCAATGCCAAATAAACTTTGGAGAATAATTGATCGGGCAAACGATGAGCAATGCGTGTTCCAACTGGCACGCCTATAAAACCACCAATCACAATGCCGAAAAAGGCGGGTACATAGACAAAGCCAAATGACCAAGGGGGTAGACCGGTTTGCTGCATGCCGTTAAATATGGATGTAGTAGCACCAATCATCGCGATAGGTAGGCTCAGTGGTGTAGCTAAAGCCACCGCATTAACCATTTTTAATCGACAACTTCTCAAGAATGGAATGGTCATTAGACTACCGCCAACACCAAGTAACGTAGAAATAAAACCGACACCGCTCCCAATGAGTGATGTTTTCAAGCGTCCAGGCATTTGTATACTATCCGTATTCACATGTATAAAACCTTTCCCAATCAATGATGAGAAAATGGTGTATAGGATAAGGCCAATAAATAAGTACCTAAGAATATCACCTTCTATAAAAGGCGATAGTAAACCACCTATTAACGCGCCAACAGTAATAGCAGGTGCCAATTGAAAGAAGATAAACCATAAAATATGGCCTCTACGATAATGAGAGATCGTAGAGTTGATTGAATTGATGATCATGATCGCAAGAGATGTTCCTATAGCAACATGCATAACTAACGGCTCAGGAAAATTCAACTCAGGTAACAAAATATATAAAACAGGTATGACGACAAAACCGCCGCCGAATCCAAACATACTAGATAAAAAACCGGTTAATATACCAAAAATTAAAAAGATAGTGAGTAAATACATGAAACTCCCCATTTAAAGTAGTAATAGTGCTCGATTTTGTAGATAAAAGAGCCTTTGGATTAATACTATCATCTTATTACGTTGTTGTATTTGTTTTAGTGAGAGTAGGCGTTAGTGTTTATCATGGAGAAATAAAAAATCCGTTCAGCTGATTAAACTGGACGGATTGACAATACGAATATATAAATTATAGATGATAGTTAATAGAGCCTTTTACCGTACTTTTTGTTTTCTCATCCACTGCGTAGCTACAAATTTCTCTCCGACTTCTATTGGTGCACCACCGTGTAATGTTAGGTCATTCATCAGCGGATCGTTGTAAAAATACTCAAAGTAGACAGCCATTCCTTTTTTAGGTGTGATGGACAGTTTGAGGTGAGGGAAGTACGTTTCGCCGCCTTGTTCGACATCGTTCAAGTACATGACGAGTGTGCTAATCCGGTTATTCGTAACGTTGCTTGTTGCTGAGAAGAAGTCGTGATGCGCTTTATATTCTTGTCCAGGTAGGTAGTGAAGAACTTGGAGACTTTCGCCGTGTTCGATGGAGATATTCATAATTGTTTCAATCCGTTTTTCTATCCGTAGGACGATCAAGTTATCAGTTTCTTCAATAAACATACCGCTACTTGTTCTAATTTCATTTTCTGCATGAATTATGCCGATTTTAGAACGTTTCATTTTATCTGTAGAAAGCTGAATCAGTTCGTCGCATTCTTCGTCGCTTAACATATTGCCGAGTACAACGACTAGTGGTTCATCGACTTTCGCTATTATATCAATCACACGATCTGTTATGATTTTCTTTCCTGTATGAGTAAATATCGTTTGTTCTTTATTTTCTGCTATCAACTTTGAACACCTCTTTAATCGTTTGATTTTATAAATCAAATACCGTGTAACGTGATGAGCGTACAGCTAATAACGAACTTCTTTTGAGTTTTACACATCCTCTTTGGAATTGCATTTAATATATTTTAGCACGCTGCATTGGTTGACGTATATTCGAAATGTAATGAAATAGGTAGTGATATATAACTGTTTTTCACATTTTATTATTTCTATCTGATATACCTGTACACTATGGGAAAGTATGAATTGATAGCAGTTCAATATACTTGTCAGACTTATTCGTAAAAGTACTTCGTCTGAAGGATGGTAAGGAGACGGTACTGCATTTGCCGAATGAACAGTGTAATTATCATGTAGTTGAATCGATTGACGATGACCATATACTGCTTGCTTGCGCAAGATCTATTTATCATGATGAAACCCATGTTGATCAAAATGGACGCGTCTATGATTGGGACGGGAACTTGATTCGTTCATTCTGTTTAGGCGATGGAATCGACCATATATATACGACGAAAGATAATCAGATATGGACAGGTTATTTTGATGAAGGCGTTTATGGTAATTATGGTTGGAAGAAACCAATTGGTAATTCAGGGCTAGTGGGCTGGGATCATGAGGGAAATATTATAGATGACGGGAATGATAGAAAGCTTACAGGAGAATGTTTGGCGCTGAATGTGGCGGCGAATGATGAAATTTGGTATTTCATTGGCATGGATGCACAAATTGGTTTAATGAATGAAAGTGGCGAGTTCCAATTCTCTACTGACGCACTTGGATTTCAAACATTTGCGATCAATGGCGATGCAATGGTCGTGCATCGAAAGTACTTTGATCATCATCACTTTTTTGAATTGATTAGAAAAGCTGATTCCTACGAAATAGTTCAAGAGCTCGACTTCCGTAAACCTGATGGAAATCCATTGCAGCCACAATTAACTTCCAATCGTGCGGATCGGCTATTATTTTTAGATGGCAGCGAACTTTACTATTACTCTATATTCGATGTCTTTAGCCACTACAAACTATCCTTGTAGATTCATACGGGTCGCGAGTTTAAAAAGACAACGGGATAAAAAATACCTGTAGGGAAAGGCATGACAATTAAAACAGTCACGACAAATGAACCTACAGGTACTTTCAGCAAAGAACTTATTTAAACACAGTCGCTGCCTGTACAGCTTTTTGCCAGCCGCTGTACAGCTTTTCGCGTTCAGATTCCTCCATATTAGGTTGGAACGGTCGATCTATTGCCCATTGTGCGGCAATTTCTGAACGGTCTTTCCAGAAACCTACAGCAAGTCCAGCCAAATATGCGGCACCGAGCGCTGTTGTTTCATTAATCGTCGGTCGTTCAACCGATACATTTAGTAAATCGGATTGGAACTGCATCAAGAAGTTGTTCTCGACTGCTCCGCCATCTACCCGTAACGTTTTTAGAGAGATACCTGAATCCGATTCCATTGCATCAACGACGTCTTTCGTTTGGTATGCAAGGGATTCTAGCGTAGCCCGTACAAAATGCTCTTTCGTCGTTCCGCGTGTTAAACCGAATACGGCACCACGCACATCACTATCCCAGTAGGGGGTACCAAGACCAACAAATGCCGGTACGACATAGACGCCATCCGTAGAAGAGACCCGTTTTGCGTATTGCTCACTTTCGGAAGAGTTTCGGAACATGCGTAAACCATCGCGCAACCACTGAATTGCTGAACCTGCGACGAAGATACTTCCTTCTAGCGCATACTCTACCTTGCCATCAATTCCCCAAGCGATGGTTGTTAACAGCCCATTATCGGATTTAACCGCTTTTTCGCCCGTGTTCATTAGCATAAAGCAACCTGTTCCATATGTGTTTTTCACCATACCCGATTCAAAACAAGCTTGACCGAATAATGCAGCTTGTTGATCTCCTGCAATACCCGCGATAGGAACTGCGTGACCGAAAAATTGCTCGGGATCTGCATGTGTATAGACTTCAGATGAAGGACACACTTTAGGCAACATCGATGCCGGCACACCCAAGATAGACAATAGTTCTTCATCCCATTGTAGTTCATGTATATTGTACATAAGCGTTCTAGAAGCGTTCGAGTAATCTGTTACATGTGCCGCACCACCTGATAACTTCCAAATAATCCACGTATCAATCGTACCGAACAACAAGTCTCCGTTTTCAGCTTTTTCACGTGCGCCTTCTACATTATCCAAAATCCACTTGACTTTAGTGCCCGAAAAGTATGCATCGATAAGCAATCCGGTCTTATCTCTGAACAAATTGTTGTAACCGCTTTCTTTAAGGTTGTCGCAAATGTCTGCAGTTTGACGCGATTGCCAAACGATCGCATTATAAATCGGATTTCCTGTATGCTTATCCCAAACAACTGTTGTTTCGCGTTGATTTGTAATACCGATCCCTTCGATTTGTTCAGCGGATATATTTTTCTCAGACAATACGCCTGCAATTACGGATAAAACAGAGCTCCAAATTTCGTCTGCATTGTGTTCAACCCATCCAGACTTAGGGAAGTATTGAGTGAACTCCTGTTGCGCTGAGTGAAAAATTCTACCTTTTTTATCAAATAAAATTGCCCTTGAGCTAGTTGTGCCTTGATCAAGTGCCATAATATATTTTTTTGTCATAATATATTCCTCCAGTATAGGTGAGTGAATTAGTCAATCGTTGCTTTTGTTGACTGTGTTTGTATTGCTGATTGTACAGTTACTTTGCGTATGGAGAACTGGGCAGCAAGAAGAATCGCCAGGATAATTGCTCCAATTAGCCAAAACGTAACACTGTTTTCTCCTACGAAAAACTGCTTGTAGAATAATGCTCCGAATGTACCGCCGATAATCGGACCCACTACTGGAATCCATGCATACTTCCATCCTGATGGTCCTTTGCCTGCAATGGGAAGAAAAGCATGTGCAATTCTTGGGCCGAGATCGCGTGCAGGATTAATCGCATAGCCAGTTGTGCCACCAAGTGATAAACCAATGGCGATGATTAAAGCCCCAACAATTAACGGATTAAGTCCTTCAGTAAACTCATTGGCGCCAATTGATAATAAGCCAAGTACTAAAATGAATGTCCCGATTATTTCGCTCGTGACATTTGATAGGGGATTGTAAATGGCAGGTGTAGTAGCGAATACATCCCGTTTTGCCGTCGGATCCTCTGTTTCTTTCCAATGGGGTAAGTAGTGGAAGTAGACCAATACCGCTCCAAGGATGGCCCCAATCATTTGTGCCAACAGATACATGGGAACGTCTGCCCAAGGGAAGTTTCCAATAGTCGCAAAACCAATCGTGACTGCTGGATTTAAATGTGCACCGCTTGCTTGACCTACTGCGTATACGCCAAGTGTAACCGCAAGTCCCCAACCGACAGTGACAACAATCCATCCTCCACTCATTGCTTTAGACTTGTTCAACGCTACGCCACCTACTACGCCACCACCAAATAAAATTAAAATCATAGTGCCGATCAATTCGCCTGTAAAAGCTGTCATCTACATCTCCTCCTACCTAGTGTTAGTTTGGTAGTTGAGCGTTTACGACGCAAAAAAGTCCACAATTAACCCCTTGCTCTACGCAAGAACTTAATTGTGGACTCCTAAACTCAACCACTTATATTAACTTGTTTCCAAGTATAGAGTGGTTGGTATCATCTGTCAACAAAAACACAGAAAGTTCTCTTATCACGTAAAGGACTCCCATAATTGATTATCTGATGTAGTTACCGCTACGGCTCCTGCTGCGAGTGCATCCTCAATATGTTGTTTCGTACGAATAAGTCCACCATTAATGATTGGTATACCTGTGCGCTCATAGACTTCTTCGATAAGTTCAGGGATGACACCTGGAAGCATCTCGATGAAATCGGGAGCTGTTTGATCAATAAGAGAGTAGCTTTTCTCCAACGCAATAGTATCGAGTAAAAACATACGCTGGATCGCAAGAATGTTTTTGGATTTTGCTTTCATGATCATATTCGATCGTGTAGATATAATGCCTGCAGGTCGAATATCATTACATAAAAAATCAGCTGCATAATTATCTGTTTTGAGACCTTGTATCAAGTCCGCGTGAATTATGAGTTTCTTACAACGTTTTTCCGCTTCTTGCTTAACAGTTTTTAAATTACTTATATGCACTTCAAGTAAAACGATATACTCGAACGGACTCTCCAGTAGTTTTTCAAATTGTTTTAGTGTACGTGCTGCTGGCAATACTTTTTGGTTATGAAAGGACATATAAAGGAACCTCCATCTATGGATATACATTTATACTATCGTATTTACACAACGGATGTAGCTTTTTGTAACTCGTCTTCCAACTCTAACGCATAGCGTTTCTGTTCATCGGCAGTCCAGTTCAAGATCTGTCCCATTTTGACGAGTACGTCTTGTTTTGCATCTTGGACATTTTTAATATTGAAGAACAAGTCACCCGTACGACGAATAAAGAAATCAGTCGGTTTTACAGTCATCTCCTGTTCGATCGCATAACGTAATTTCACATAGAGAATGCGCGGCATTGATTCGGATGCATCATAAGGGATGGTTAAGACTTGATCGACATTAGACCCGTAAAGTGCAGCTAAGTGGCGGCTTTCACGCTCTGTGAATCCCAGCAACATCCCACGGCCGATCGCTTGGTTGAAGAATCGAGGATATTGAGCTGAACCACCAACATCACCGCCCGAGATCGGCATGTTTTTTGTATTGGATTGTTTGAATTGCAATCCCTTTTCTTGCTGCAGAAGACTAGAAATCTTGTTTACGACCGTTTCCGCCATTTTACGATACCCTGTTAATTTACCACCAGCAATCGTGATCAGACCACGTTCGGATTCCCAGATTTCGTCCTTACGTGAAATCTCGGAAGGTTTTTTCCCGTCTTCGTGAATTAAAGGACGAACGCCTGCCCAGCTGGACTCGACATCTTTTTCAGATACAGTTACATCAGGGAACATGTAGTGGATAGCATTTAAAATATACGTACGGTCTTCTTCGGTGATTTGCATTTCCTTTGGATCACCTTCATAGAATGTATCTGTTGTGCCGACATAGGTTTTCCCGTCACGTGGCACAGCAAAGATCATACGTTTATCGGGCGTGTCAAAATAGATTGCTTGATGCAAGGGGAATACACTTTGGTCGAATACTAGGTGAATTCCTTTGGACAAGATCAAGTTCTTTCCGTTTGAGTGGCCATCAATTTCTTTCACTTCATCGACCCAAGGACCTGCAGCATTGATCGCTTTTGTCGCTTGAATAGTCAACAGTTCGTCTTTGATCATGTCCCGTACTTGGACGCCTGAGATCTGATTGTGCTCATTGTAGATAAAACCTTCCGCTTTCGCGTAATTCAATAGGGTGGCACCTTTTTTTGCTGCGGATTTTGCCACTTCAATGGTCAATCGCGCATCATCCGTGCGGTATTCCACATAGTAGCCGCTTCCTTGAAGTCCTTCTCTTTTTATAAGTGGTGCTCGTTTAATAGTTTCTTCGAGATTGAGCATTTTTCTACGTTCACTGCGCTTTACCCCAGCTAGGAAGTCATATACTTTTAATCCAAGTGCTGTAGATGCAGGACCAAATGTGCCGCCTTTATGAAACGGCAATAGCATCCACTCTGGTGTAGTGACATGCGGACCGTTCTCATAGACGACGGCGCGCTCCTTCCCCAACTCGGCAACTTCTTTAATTTCAAATTGCTTCAAATAACGCAAGCCGCCATGCACTAGTTTTGTTGAACGGCTTGATGTCCCAGATGCGAAATCCTGCATCTCGATCAATGCAGTTTTCATACCGCGTGACGCTGCATCCAGTGCGATTCCTACACCGGTAATACCACCGCCTATAATTAAAACGTCAAAATTCTCAGTGCTCAACGTATTCATAATTTCATTTCGGTTCATTGATGAAAAGTTTGTCAATTCTATCGTCTCCTTTTTATAGTGGGTCAAGGGACAAAAAAAGACCTCAAGAAAGTGATTGCATTTGCACAATCACTTCTTGAGGTCTTCTCAGTAACTCAAACCCGGACTATTAACTTGCTTTCTATAATACCATAGACTATGTAGAATTCAAATTATAGAACTCGTAATACGTCCAGCTGCTTAGATACATCACTCAGACCTAAGACGGATATACAATTCAATCATTTGGATGAATCAATTTTTGTGCATTTCGCTTAAGATAGAATAAAGGAGTGTTACTATGCAGAAAATACTGATAATAGTATTAGGTGCTGTATTGTTGGGAACGGCAGGCATCTGGACGTATGATCGGCTCACGAAAGAAAAAGTGTCAGGCGCATTATCCATAAAAAAAGATGATGCCAAGTCACTAGACGTAGATATTGATTTCGGTGCGGGTAGTTTCTTAATTGAAGGTGGCGCGAAGGAATGGGTGGACGGTAACATCGATACCAATATAAAAAAATGGTATCCATCCGTTACCTACAAGAATAAAAAAGACATCGGCTACGTAAAGATTCAACAGAAGGGAACAGGTTTATCAATTTTGCGAAAGCAACGTAATAATTGGAAACTTCAGCTGACTAATGAAATACCTGTGCGTCTAGATGTCGAAATGGGTGTATCAGATTCAGAACTGGATCTAGCAGGAATTCGGCTAAGCCACTTATCGGTCGATGCGGGAGTTGGCGATACAATTATTAACTTGGATGATGATTGGCAGGATAGCTTCGATGTAGAACTTGATCTTGGGGTAGGAGGTGCAACTATTTATTTGCCGAAAGACATCGGCGTTGAATTAGTTGTAGACAAAGGGGTTGGTAGTATAGAAGCGAAGGACTTTATATCCAAGGGGAAAGGTATTTATGTGAACGAAGCGTATGGTCGATCCGATACCACGATCCATGTAGAAGTTGATGTAGGCGTAGGCGGCGTTAAATTCCTACTTGGAAACTAAATATATAAATCTATACTCCCCGGCAACTATGCAACTGCCGGGGAGTATTTTGTCATTCCTTAGGGAACACTACTATTTGCTTATACAAAAATCATTGGTTCGTTATATATTTAAAGTAGCTTTTACATCTATTAAAAGGCTATTTTAAATAATTTGTCGAATAACTTAAATAAGATCTTATTTCTCGATATGCAATAGAGTATCTACTACTCTATGAGTAGACAATATATTTGCGCAGAAAAAAGGGGGGGATGAATGGTGAAAGATCAAATGAGATATCTTCGTCTTGCGAATATAACAAAGTTAATAAATACAAAGCTAGAGTTAAGAGAAGTACTGAATCACGTCGTCACCGCAATATCAGAAGAGATTGTCCAATGTGACTCGGTCGGAATTTATTTGCCACAACCAGATGGGTCATTCAGGGGGTTCGTAGGAAAACCTGAAGTAATCAACGGCATGACACTTGATATGCATGTAATTGATACAGACTTCGATTTACTGGCGAAAGAAGTAATTGAAACTAAAAGAGCAATATATATATCCGATACATCTAAAGATCATCGACCTGATCCAAGGGCCGTCCAAGGTTTTAAGATAAAGTCCCTTCTGGTTTTACCTATTACCGGCGAGACGGAACTATTTGGACTAGTTTTCTTGTTCGACTATGGAATACCGATGAATTTAACGGAGCTGGAGATTCAAACCGTTCAGTCCTATGTCAATATGGCCGCTGTTGCTATTCAAAATGCCAAGTTGCTGATGAACAAAGAAGAACTGATTCAGGAAAAGCAGTTGCTGTTGGATATAACAAGGGAATTGTCCCTTTGTTCTACGATGCAAGAAGCCTTGGATACAAGTTTTCTGTATATAGAAAAAGTCCTTGGCAACAGTAACATTGGCGTGCACTTGATCGATCCGTTAGTGCATAAAAAGATTAAACCTGCAACGATTAATCGGAATAGCAATTGGTCTCCAGAAGAGTGGGTTAAATCTCATGACGAGATCGAGTTTGACGAGGAAAATGATAAAGTATTCCAAGAAGTGATTGCTTCTAGAAAAGCGGAACTCATTCCTGATGTTTTTGCAGATGATCGGGTAAATCACACGGTATGCCGATACTTTGGTATTCAATCGATGTTTGTTCTGCCAATTGTTTCAATGGGGAAAGTGTTGGGGTTAATAGTAATTGCAGACCTCCAACAAAAAAATCCGAATTACTCTCTGGCGAGTCAGCAACTGACGCAATCCATAGTTGATACAACTGCTTCCACTTTATTGAACTTATTGAATATGGAAAAACAGGAACTGGTCATAGAACAGCGAACTGCAGAGATTACAGAAAAGAATACTAAACTTGAAACAACGATGAAAGAATTACAAAGGCTCAGTCGAGAGAAAGAACTGATTCTACACTCGGCAGGCGAAGGAATATTCGGATTAGATTTAGATGGAGTCATTACGTTTTGTAATCCTGCTGCCGCGATTATGCTTGGTTACAAGGGCAAGAATGAACTAATAGGTAAACCTGTCAGTATTATCTACAATGAAAACTTTACAAATAATGAGGATGTCACATTTTTTAGACAAGATCAATCCAGTTTCCCTGTAGAATACGTTAGATCTTCCATTAAAGAAGGAAATAGGGTCGTTGGTGATGTCGTCACGTTTAAAGATATCTCCGAAAGGAAGAAGATGGAGAAAGAAATTAGATATCATGCGTATTATGATAGCTTGACCAATTTGCCTAATCGGGTGCTGTTAAAAGATCGAATGGATCAGGGTTTGAGATATTCACAAATGCATGGAGAAAAAGCAGCGGTACTATTTATGGATTTGGATCGTTTTAAATCAGTAAATGACTTATTAGGTCATAGCTACGGAGATATTTTATTGTCACATGTAGCACGACGTATTAGTGCATGCTTACCTGAAGGGGCTACCGCTTCTCGTCAAGGTGGAGATGAATTTATTATCTATTTGCCCATTATTGAATCAGAGGCAGAAGTGGAAGAAGTGGTCGAAAAGATTGTTGATCAATTCAATAAGCCTTTCAATCTTAAAGGACATGAAATGCATATCCACAGCAGTATAGGGATCAGCTTATTTCCGAAAGACGGGCAGACATCGGAGTTATTAATAAAAAATGCCGATATCGCAATGTATCAGTCTAAAACAGTATCCGGCAATAGTTATCATTTTTATAAAGTGGCGATGGATATTAAAACGTTTGAAAATGTGAAGTTTGAAAATGCTTTATATAAAGCGCTTGATCGTGGAGAACTGGAAATCTATTTTCAACCTCAAATTGATTACAGCACACGTACTATAATTGGAGCTGAAGCATTATTGAGATGGAATCATATGACAGAAGGTTTAATCTCCCCGGATAAGTTTATCGCGCTGGCGGAAGTGACAGGACTGATCGTTCCTATAGGAGAATGGGTTATTAGAAGTGCATGTAACCAAATCAAGAAATGGCAAGATAAAGGATATCCACCAATTGTAGTATCCGTAAATTTATCCGCCCGCCAGTTTGAGGAAAATAATTTATTCCAAACAGTAAAAAGTATTTTAGATGAAGTAGGCGTATCGCCGGAACTTTTATGTCTCGAAATTACGGAGAACCAAATCATTAAAAATACAGAAATGACTATACAGACTATGAAAGAGTTACAGGAAATAGGCATCAAGATGTCTATTGATGATTTTGGTACAGGCTATTCCTCTTTAGGTTATTTAAAGAATTTACCGATTAATGCTTTGAAAATAGATAAGTCGTTTATAAGGGATTTGAAAAGCAATGACGACAATTTTGCCATCGTGAATACAATTATCACGCTTGCAAAAAATCTAGGACTGGATCTAGTTGCTGAAGGTGTCGAGACATTGGAACAAGCTGAATTTTTAGCTTCAAGAGAATGTTATATCATGCAAGGTTATTACTTTAATGTGCCGCTGAAAGTGAATGAGTTTGAAAGCACATATCTGGCTACTAAAGGAGAGTATTTATGAAAGCTGTTCGAGCAGTACTAGATTATTTAGTGGCTGGCGGAATACAACATGTTTTCGGTATTCCAGCAGGTTCTGTCAATGCGTTTTTCGATGAGTTGTATGAGATACCTGAACTGTCGCCGATTGTGACGAAGCATGAAGGCGCAGCATCTTATATGGCAGTCGCTTATGCGAAATACACATCTACTATGGGGGTATGTATTGGATGCAGTGGGCCTGGTGGTACCAATCTTCTTACGGGTGCCGCAAATGCTATGCGTGAACATGTCCCTGTCTTATTTTTAACGGGTGCAGTTCCTGTCGACACTGTCGGTTTAAATGCTTCTCAGGAATTGGATGCAGAACCGCTCTTCACATCTGTGACGAAATATAGTGTGACTGTAATAGATTCAAAGGATTTACTAGCCGAAGTGGCTAAGGCTTGTGAAATAGCGATTTCAGGTGTTCCGGGGCCTGTACATATTGCTATGCCAATCGATATCCAAATCAATCAAATTGATACCCCGAAATTTCCGGCTTGGCCAAAAAGAGCACCTATTGTTCCCGATCAGCATACGATAAAATCTGTTGCAAAAGAACTTGTCTCTAAACAAGATGGATATATTTTTGTTGGGCAAGGCATCAGAAAATCCGTCGAACAATTGCTCGAATTAGCAGATATTCTTGGTTGGTCAATTATTACAACGCCACAAGCAAAAGGCTACATCCCAGATGATCATCCTCTCCTCGCTGGCGTATTCGGATTTGCAGGAAATGACGTCGCTTCTAGCTTGATTAATGGAGAAAGTGGAGAGGCTTTGCTCGTTATAGGATCCAGTTTAGGCGAGACGGCTACGAATAACTGGAATGTCAATCTCACTAAAAATCGATATACTATTCAACTGGATCATGATTCCTCGGTATTTAATCGTAAATATGAAGTGGATATCCCTGTTTTAGGCGACATAGATCTAAGTTTGGCTGCGTTACTGGCTGAATTAAGAATAGAAGATTCGCGAACTCATTCTCCGACATTTGTTAAAGAGGAAAAAAACGTAACAAGTAAAGACGAATACAATACGAAAAACGTATTGCTGCGTCTACAAAATTACGCACCTCGCCATACAAGATACACCGTTGATATCGGTGAATTCATGGCGTACATCATCCATGACATGCTTGTGATGGAGTCTGATACATTTGATATAAATGTACACTTCGGTGCGATGGGCAGTGGCATAGGTTCCGCAATCGGTTCTAAGCTTGCTGAACCCGAACGTCCGGTGATTTGTGTTACGGGAGACGGTTGTTTCTTTATGCACGGAATGGAAATTCTAACCGCGAAAGAACATAAGCTACCGATTTTATTTGTAGTGATGAATAATGCGCGCCTCGGAATGGTCTACCATGGTCATTCGTTGCAATATAAACGTTCGCATCCATCGTTTGAACAACAGCCCGTAAACATAGCAGCAATGTCCGCGGCTATGAACATACCGAGCAAACGGATTGAAGCGATGGAAGATCTGACACAAGAAATGCTAGACGAACTTATGAGCGTTAAAGGACCTTCAGTTCTTGAAATTTCCTTGATCGATAATACAATACCTCCAATGGGAGACCGTGTGAAGTTTCTCTCCTCCTTTGGAAAGTAAAAAATCCGAGGTAGACGCTACCTGAGCATCTACTTCGGGTTATTTGTATTCATCAGATAGTTGGGTACAATGCATGTGTAACTTTTACAATCGCATCTATTGTATCTCCTTTAAATTCATTGGAAACGGTAGTGCCTGAAGGATTTGAAAAGTAATACGCATCGACTCTTGGGTTATAACTGTATCCCATGCCTGCTAAAGATTGCTGTAGTTGAGTGGGTATGCTTTTTAATCCAGTACGCTCCGTAAAGTAGTCTGTACAGTAGATTTTCACGTCTATATCATTTGTGCCAGTATGAATGACAAATAAGTCTTTATTATCTTTCACGAGCCACTGACCTTTTGAATACAAAGAAATTCTGGTTTTCCCCAATTTATCAATTCCAACTAAATTCATACCAAAATAGTGGTTAATCATTGTTCGGACTTCTTTACCTGTCACGCGATAATTATGATGGTCTAAATATAAGTCCAATAGAGCTTGCGAAGAGGGTCCGGAGCAGTTTTCATTAACCTTTAGGGTATGAGCTTCAAAAGAACCGAGCTTTGCAAGTGTTAGAACGGGAGCAAGAGTTAATTGAATATGGAATGCTTGTGTAATTGCTTCATAAATGACCCGACTGGTTATATGATCCTTATAATGATGGATATACATATCCATTACTTCAACTTTAGCTAACTTGCTGATGTAATCCACTACTTCTTTTTCCGAAAAGCAGTCGTTCAATTGATGAGAATTTTTCACTATATCTTGAAGTTCATCGGAATACGTTACTGAGACAACATCCATGCGAAACCTCCTCATAGTAGACATTATTGTATGTATTAAATAATCATACAATAAAATGCGTGCGAAGTACTTAAGTATTTGAATAAGTAGCATCCGGTGTTTGTCAGATCAATCCCGACATAAATTAATACAAATGAGAAAAAAAAGTCATGAAGCAATTAGTTTTGAAGTTATCGACTCTTTTTAATAATGCGGTATGCAAACTACTATACATAAATGGGGCATCTTTTGGGAAAAGAACGGGGATGAAAGAAAAATGGAAGCACAGGCGAGTATGAAGATCTATTTATTGACTATTTCAGGGGCGGTCTGCTGGGGATTAATCGGTCTATTCATAGCACCGCTTTATGATCAAGGTTTCACTGCGTGGGATGTTGTAGCAATTCGCGGGATTTTTAGTTTCATCTTTTTGTTTATCATCATGGTGATGTTTTTTCGTAACCAGTTACACACCCGGTTAAAAGACCATGTTTTTTTCGCGAGCGCAGGGATTTTTAGTCTTGCTTTATTTAATTACTTTTACTTTGAGGTGTTTTCTCGTTCGAGTTTATCGGTAGCTGTAACATTACTATATACAGGACCGTTATTTGTCATGATCTTATCAAGGGTTTTCTTCAAGGAGTTGCTGACTTTACAAAAGGGATTGTCGCTAGTATTCGCAATGATCGGCTGTGCATTCGTAGTTGGACTTTTACCGTATGGGTCGGCAAGTATCCCTGGTAAGACGCTATTCATGGGGATTCTATCCGGCTTTTGCTACGCTTTATATAGTGTACTAACGAAGCCAGTGACAAAACGATATTCCGCACTGACGATTACTACCTACACATTTTTTTATATGGGACTATTCATGTCTTTGACGAGTGATGTGTGGAGCAAGTTCGATAAATTTCAGCATGTTGATGTATGGATTTCGTCCTTATTACTTGCATTGGTTTCTACTGTGGCAGCGTATGTGTTGTATACATCAGGACTGAAGTATTTGGAAGCAGGAAAGGCATCCATTCTGGCAACGATAGAACCCATTGTCGCAGTTCTCATTGGTGTACTGTTTCTTGGAGATCAGTTGCGACCATTGCAGGTTATGGGAATAGCTCTTGTACTATATTCAGCTATGTTAGTGGTAGGTAGACGAGAGGGAACTAAGATCTTATAAAATGTGCCTGCATCAGAAGTGAATTCCGTTGCAGACACATTTTTAGTTCTTGTCATAGTAAGAAACAGTAGGGATACAGTAGTTTTCATCAAAATCAGTACGCTTAATAAAAAATATTATACTTTAAAATTCTGTATTTCATCCGCAACCACAAATGCCAGGTCATCATTTCCAAACATCTGAAGTACATCGAGCATGGTTTCATTATCAATATGAAGCTCTTCGAATCCATCGTCGTTTTCCATTACTTCTTTTAATGCAGGGTTCTCCCGCTGTTCAGGATAGGCTTTTTGATAAAGAGCTTGTGGATTCAGTTTATGATTCACGCACCATTGGACAAATAGACGAATCATCAAATTTTCATCATCTTTATACTTTTGTATGATTTGTTCCTCTACGTTTTTAAAATCCATCGTACAGACCCCCATACTTGTTTCCTTAAGTATAAACGATAAAGAACCTTTCTAATAATGATTGAATTAATTTAGACATTTTATGCCTAAAAAATAGAATAGAATAAATACTTATAAAATAATAGATGCAAAATTTGGATTTATCTTAAATTTTGGTACAATGAAATGAATAGCGCCATTTGATGAAATGGCAGACAAAAATATTCAGGGGGTTTTTAAAAATGGCAGAGGATCGTTATCAACGTGGTTTAGAAAAGTTAATGGAACTCACATTATCAAGTGAGGACAATCCAGCAGGTGAGATGGAGATTGGTGATAGTTTTAAAGATGTTGCTCCCGATTTGACCAAGTACGTTGTAGAATTCGCATTCGGTGATATTTATTCACGACCTGGACTCGACAATAAGCAAAAAGTGCTGACCACGATTACAGCGCTTGTAGCACAAGGAAAACCGCAAATTCAGATGCATATCAAAACGGGACTTGACGTCGGTTTAACACCGGATGAAATCATTGGATGCATTATGCATTTGATTCCCTATACAGGATTCCCGAGTGTACTAAATGCCTTATCGGTAGCGCAAACCGTGTTTAAGGAACGTGGCGTTTCGATTACTAAAATTGAGGATGATAAATAATTATATAAAAAGGCTTCATTCCACAGGGCGTTACGTTGAATGAAGCCTTTTTTGTATATAAGTAAATAGTTGAATAGTATTCTATAGAATAACAAGAAATTATTCAGTTTATTTAATTCAGATCAATATAAAAAGTTGCTGCCTAGGGAAGCTCATTGGCAGCAATTATTCATTAGTGTGCATTACTTTTTTGCTTTAACTGATACTAGCTCTGTAATAATAGTTCCTTTGTTGTTTGTACTCTTGATGATCCCGATACCTTTTGCAATATATTCGCGTGAACCGTCTTTGTGACGCAAAATTACAACGTTTTTAAACGTACCTGCCTTTACCTTGATCGTTTTCGTCGTGCTTTCTACTAAAACTTTGGAATTATCGTAAGCAGATTTTGCGTACGTTCCTTGTTTCAATGGATATAACACATCTACAAATATAACATCCGAATCAGATACGCCGATCATCAGTCTATTTTTATCCTCGATATACGTATAGCTGGAATAGTCAGGATAGAGTGTGTCTCCTTTATTGAATAGAAAAGTGAATTCACCATCTTTTTTTACAACAAAATTTTCTTTTGTATCATCGAAAAAAGAAGGGGAATACGTTAGGGTTAAGCCATTAACAGGGGTCAAACCTTTTGTGACAGTAGTTGGAGCGGGGCTGGCGTTAGGGTTTTTCTTGGATAAAGCAGATGTATAAACATATCCCTTACTCTTTCCTGCTTGTACATACGACCAACCGTTAGATGAAGAAAAGACCGTTACCTTCGAATGGTTTTTAATTGTTCCCACTCGCTCTGCATTTTTGGCAGGCTTTACGCGGAGGACGATGTCACTCTTTGCACTTACATACATGGTAGTTGTTTTTGTAGCTGCTTCTGTCCCAGTAGGAAGACTAAAGGAAAAGCTCAAAACTAGTACCGTAATTAAAAATAATACTTTTCTCACATAACTCACTCCTCATTAATAGTTATTCATGTATAGGAACGCTAAAGAACTTAGTGGGCCTATACTAGTATATCTTACTATTTAGACTATTGTTTAAGCAAGTAAGTTAGTATGATATTTCATTATGATCTTTCTTGTTCTACGTACTATTTACCTTTCGCTATTTGCCATAATCTCAACACCCGCCAAAGCTTGAGTTGCAAGTCGATCTGCTTCGTTATTTAACTTTCGAGAAATGAGCTCATACTGTGGTTCTAATCCAAGCGATTTCATCTTCGCTTCAATTCTATCTGCCCAGCGATACAAATCTTCCTCGATGACAGGCCATTCTTCGGTTAAATGATGGATAACAACACGTGAATCACCGAGTACAGAGATAGGCAAGTGGTGTACTCCAAGAATCTCTAACTCCTGCAAGCAAAGGTGAAGTGCGGCATATTCTGCTTCATTATTTGAAGTTAGACCTTCGACGAAAGCATTTTTCCTTACCCTATAGGACTTGCCGTTTTGATCATAATAGATGACGCAACCAAGTCCGGCCGTCTTCGTGTCCCAATCGAAGCCACCATCAAAATAAATACTGATGTTATGTGGTTCTGTTTCAATCCCTTTTACGTAGGTCTTTAATTCTTTCAACGTCCATGAGCTATCATGTGGATCAACAAAAATAATATCTTTTACTCGGCCAGTCTTTTCTATATCCAAGCCAAACATTATGGCTTCTTCTGCTGACATTTCCTCTGAATGAAAAACAGTGATCTTTCCGTTACGCGACTTATATGTCCATTCAATACTAATTTGCATGGCAATTCCTCCAATACACGTAGTGTAACCTTTTTTAATTGCAAAAAAACTCAGTATTGATTAAATATAAAATAATAGCAGCAACACTTTATGTTGAATGAAGCACATTTATTGAGAATTAAAAGTACGCTATAGTAGGCATAAAGTCGTTATTAATATATTTTCTGCCTTCATAATTAGACACGGTTCTTTATCTCATTATCGTTTATTGCTAGATGTTGTCTATATTTGTAACGCTTTATGAAAAAATAAAACAACTCTACCTATATGTTTGCATGTATCTTTCTCTTTTGCGTTTTTCTAAAAGAATATGTATAGTTAGAAATCGTTCATTACACGAACAAATAGCCTCAATTCGAAAGGAGAAACATGAGAAAAATATCAAATGTCTTTTACATTACTATCGCATTAATCGTCATTACTGTCGGATATGGGGCATTCGCTTCGGATAGTTTCGAGGAAATTACGAGTAATGCCAAGAATTTTGTCGCATCATCATTTGGATGGTATTATCTGCTACTGCTATCCTCTTTATTGTTATTAAGTATCTTCCTCATCTTCAGTCCGTACGGCAAGATCCGTCTGGGGAAGAACACGGATCGACCTGAATTCTCTACAATTACGTGGATTGCTATGCTGTTTTCAGCTGGAATGGGAATCGGTCTAGTGTTCTATGGTGCAGCTGAACCGCTGTCACATTTCGTCAGTCCCGCAACTGAGGATCCAGGTACTAATGAAGCATTTAAGGAAGGCTTACGAGAATCTTTCTTCCACTGGGGCCTCCATGTATGGGCCATGTATGGAGTTGTCGCATTAGCACTGGCTTACTTCCAGTTTCGTAAAGGTTCACCTGGTTTAATTTCAGCAACATTGAAACCGATTTTCGGTAATAAAATGGATGGTCCGTGGGGGATATTCGTAGACGTTCTTGCTGTCTTTGCAACTGCGTTCGGCGTTGCTACCACTCTCGGTTTTGGTGCTGTTCAAATTAATGCAGGCCTTAATTATTTGTTTGGTATTGAAATTGGGACATTCTCTCAATTTATCATTATCGCAATCGTTACCGTCCTATTCATTGCATCTGCGTGGTCAGGACTGAGTAAAGGAATTAAGTATTTATCCAACTTGAACCTCGTTCTAGCCGTGTTACTACTCGCATTTGTTGTGATTTTAGGACCTACACTATTAATCATGAATATGTTCACGGAGTCATTCGGTAGTTATCTTGGGAATCTGGTAGAGATGAGCCTCCGCACAGCACCACTTAACGTAGACAATCAACAATGGTTGTTTGACTGGACTATCTTTTACTGGGCATGGTGGATTTCATGGGCGCCGTTTGTCAGTATGTTCATAGCACGCGTTTCAAAAGGTCGTACAATTCGAGAATTCATGGTCGGTGTTCTATTGGTACCGACATTACTATGTGCGTTTTGGTTTTCTGCATTTGGTACGACAGCTGTGAATATGCAGCTTACAGGTATCGCCGATATCGCCGGCTCTAAAACGGAGCTAGTCATTTTCGAGATGTTTAATGAATTGCCATGGTCATTCTTCATTTCTGCTATTGCTATTCTATTAATCGCATCATTCTTCGTAACAAGTGCTGACTCTGCGACATTTGTTCTCGGTATGCAATCGACATACGGTTCACTCACGCCGCCAACTAGCGTGAAGATTGTATGGGGTGTTATCCAATCATCCATCGCATTGATCTTGTTATGG
Source organism: Sporosarcina sp. P17b (assembly GCF_002743115.1). Classification (NCBI taxonomy): domain Bacteria; kingdom Bacillati; phylum Bacillota; class Bacilli; order Caryophanales; family Caryophanaceae; genus Sporosarcina; species Sporosarcina sp. P17b. The sequence continues at coordinate 46,575 of NZ_PDYP01000017.1, forward strand.
GTTGGGGGTCTGGGGGCATTGCAAAATACGATTATTATAGCCGCCTTACCATTCTCATTCGTCATGCTGCTGATGGTAGTATCACTGATGAAAGCACTAGGTCAGGAAAACATTTCACGAAGATAACAGTAAGATTATTTACCTGTATATAAGCTAGAGTATATTTTAGCCGCTACTTAATTTTACGTAGCGGCATTTTTTTTATGAAATCGTATAAGGCGCTAAAACCTTGTTGTGTCTAGTGTCGGATGAAGTTTCTCCAAAATAGTACAGTGTAGTAGGTTGTTCTAATTTTTTTTGGTATCATCTCATAGATAGTGGAATTCACCGCCTCATTTTTTGTATAATGATATAATTGGCATCTGCTTCAAAAAAGAACAGTGCGAATTACGATGAGAGGAATTGAAATGAACAATGAGTAATAATTTTTGGCGCGAGTTGCCTCGGCCATTTTTCATATTAGCACCGATGGAAGACGTGACAGATGTTGTGTTTCGTCATGTGATAGCAGAAGCTGCACGACCTGATGTGTTTTTCACGGAGTTTACGAACACCGAAAGTTTTTGTCATCCGGAGGGAATTTATAGTTTGCGTGGACGTTTAGCATTTACTGAAGATGAGCAGCCCATTGTTGCTCATATTTGGGGAGATAAACCGGAACATTTTCGTGAAATGAGTATCGGCATGGCAGAGCTTGGGTTTAAGGGGCTTGACATAAATATGGGATGTCCAGTACCGAATGTGGCTGCGAAAGGAAAAGGTAGTGGATTAATCAATCACCCTGAAACAGCGGCTGCAATTATTCAAGCATCAAAAGCAGGGGGACTACCGGTCAGTGTGAAAACGCGTCTTGGTTACACAGATATTGATGAATGGCGTACTTGGCTTAGACATGTATTGGAACAGGATATTGCCAATCTATCGATACACTTGCGTTCACGTAAAGAAATGAGTAAAGGACATGCACATTGGGATTTGATTCCCGAGATCAAGAAACTTCGTGACGAGATTGCGCCTGACACGATGTTGACAATCAACGGAGATATTATGGATCGTCAAATGGGACTAGAACTTGTTGAGAAATACGGAGTAGATGGTGTCATGATCGGACGGGGAGTTTTCCATAATCCATTTGCCTTTGAAGTGGAAAAGAGAGAACATGACCACAAAGAATTATTAGATCTTTTACGTCTGCATCTAGATCTTTTTGACAAATATTCAACTGAACTAGAGCCACGACTATTCAAGCCGCTTCGTCGTTTCTTCAAGATTTACGTAAAAGGATTCCGTGGAGCAGCTGAACTGCGGAATGAATTGATGAATACCAATACGACAGATGAAGTACGTGCTTTACTTGATGCCGTAGAGCTTGATTAACTACAAATAAAACCTTCTCTTTTATTCCAACGCTTATTGAATAAAAGAGAAGGTTTTTGTCTTATTTAAATACGTCTAGTTTTTCAATGCGGTGCATGGCTTCTCGCATGCGGTCTTCACTTTCTAATAAACCGACACGTATATATCCTTCTCCGTGAACACCAAAACCATTGCCTGGCGATACGGCAACATCTGCTTTGTCCAATAACAAGTCAGCGAAGGTTTCACTCGTAAATCCTTCAGGAACAGGAAGCCAAGCGAAGAATGAGCCGGTGGGAGCCGTTACATCCCAACCGATGCGTTTACATTCTGACAGCAAAACTGTTAGACGTCTTTCATACAATTCGACTAACTCTTCAACACATTGCTGAGGGCCTGTCAAAGCCTCGATTGCAGCACGTTGCACAGCAGGGAATAAGCTAGTGAATAAGTGATCTTGCAATACATTTAATGCTTCTACGATTTCTGCATTTCCTACAGCGAAACCTACACGCCATCCTGCCATATTATACATTTTGGATAGAGAAAGCATTTCAATCCCGACTTCTTTCGCACCTTCTGTCTGTAAAAAACTAATTGGTTTCTTACCTTCAAACCCAATGCCGCCATAGGCAAAATCTTGTAAAACAGCAATCTGATTTTCTTTGGCAAATGCCACGGTTTCCTCATAAAACGCTGGTGTTGCTGTAACGCCAGTCGGATTACTTGGATAATTTAAGTACATGAGCTTGGCATCTTTTTTCTGATCGTTAGTTAGCTTGTCATAATCAGGTAGAAATCCATTCTCTTTATGGAGTGGCATCGTATCATAGCGAATACCCGCTAAGCTCACGCCTGATAAATAGTCAGGATAACCGGGGTCTGGAAGCAATAATAAGTCACCTTCATTCATGATAGCTAAAGGAAGTTCGACGACACCAATTTTTGTGCCACCTAGTACCGCGACTTCTGTTTCAGGGTCAATCACCACATCGTATTCTCGCTTATAGTATTCAGCAACGGCTTGTTTTAAAGCCGGTGTTCCACGGAAAGGTGAGTAACCGTGTGTGGCGGGATCTTCAACGGCTTCTTGTAATGCTTTAATAATATGAGGAGGTGTGGGCTGATCAGGATTACCGCGCCCCAGATTAATGACATCTCTGCCTTCGTCCATAGCTTTTTCCACTTTTTTTAATAATAATGTAAAGAAATGCGGAGGGAGATTTTGTAATCGGTTGGACAAAGCCATAGTCTATTCCTTCTTTCTTTGATATGTATTTTCAATTAGTATACATAGAACATACTAAACTTTTCAATAAAAGAATTGTTATTTGATTCGAAACAATCGTGAAAACTACGTAATAATAAATAACACTGATCTAAAAAGTCGGATATTATATTGAATTGTCGTTATTCACCTTGACAGTTTTATTAATTCAGATTAGTATATGTTTTACGCATCTAAATGAATAGCAATCTCTTATCAAGAGCGACTGAGGGGAAAGGCCCTATGAAGTCCAGCAACCCCTTGGAAGGATCAAGGAAGGTGCCAAATCCTACAGCATGGTTTTCCATCTGAGAGATAAGCTGAGAATATATCAGTACTTCTTTCATTTAGAAAAATGAAAGAAGTTTTTTATTTATAAAGAAATTTTAATTCCAGCTATACTTATACTCTTTGGCTGCTGGAATACAGAAAGAAGTGAGAATATGATCCAAATTCAACATTTGTCTAAAGTATATCAGACAAAAGAGAGAGTGGTAAAAGGTGTAGATGATGTATCACTTAACATCGGGACTGGAGAAATATTTGGTATTGTTGGATATTCTGGAGCGGGTAAAAGTTCTCTTATACGCTGTTTGAATTTATTAGAAAAGCCAACGAGCGGTACTATTTTGATTGATGAAGTGAATTTAACGAAATTATCTGGAGCACAGCTTCGACAGGCACGTTTAAAGATCGGAATGATTTTCCAGCATTTTTATTTAATTAGCCAAAAGACGATTTTCGAAAATATCGCTTTCGCTTTACGGGCAGCAAAAATGCCTTCGGACAAAATAGAGACGCGTGTATTAGAACTTCTTGAAATGGTAGGTCTTTCTGAAAAACGTCATGTATATCCTGCGCAGTTGAGTGGGGGCCAGAAACAACGTGTCGGTATAGCGAGAGCTCTGGCCAATAATCCTTCCGTTTTGCTTTGTGATGAAGCTACATCTGCACTTGATCCAAATACGACGATGTCTATTTTACGATTGCTGAAAAAGATCAATAAAGAATTGAATATTACCATTGTATTAATTACGCATGAGATGAATGTTGTAAAAGAGATTTGTGATCGCATGGCGATTATGCAAGATGGAAAAGTTATTGAAGAAGGACAAGTGTATGACATCTTTTCTAATCCAGTTCAACCTTTGACGAAGGAATTTATTAGCAGTGTAGTGTCTTATGATATCCCTGAAGCGGTCATGTCGAATTTGGCAGGGACACTAATAAAGATCACATTTAAAGGTGAAGTAGCGATGGAGGGTGTGATTTCCGATACGATGCAGAAGTACAAGGTCAAAGGAAACTTCTTGCATGGATCGATTGAATATATTCAAGAACGAGCACTTGGAATTTTCTTAATGGAATTACAAGGTGAACGTCAAGAAGTCAAGCAAGCAATTGCATACATACTCAAACAAAACGCACAAGTGGAGGTGATCCGCCAACATGTTTGATCTAGCCCACATCATGGAACTCATGCCGGACATTACAAAAGCATTTGGTGAAACTCTTTATATGATCGGTATCTCCCTAACGATTGCGCTAATTGTTGGATTACCTCTTGGCGTCCTGTTATTTACAACAGACAAAGGATTATTTTTAGAGAACCGGGCAATTAATTCGGTTGTAGGTTTTTTCGTCAATATTATTCGTTCAATTCCATTCATTATTCTACTTGTAGCTTTAATACCTTTGACGAAACTGATCGTTGGAAATACAATTGGACCGGCAGCTGCAAGTGTATCGCTTTCTGTAGCAGCAATTCCGTTCTTTGCGAGAATCGTTGAAACATCCATGCGTGAAATAGACAAAGGGGTTATAGAGGCAGCCATTTCAACGGGTGCTTCGCCGTGGATGATTATTTGGAACGTGTTACTACCTGAATCTAAATCGAGCATTATCCAAGGACTTACACTGACGTTAATCAACTTAGTTGCCTATTCAGCAATGGCTGGATTTGTTGGTGGAGGCGGAATTGGGGACTTAGCTATTCGTTTCGGCTACTATCGATATGATGACAGTATTATGCTAGTCACTGTCGCCATTTTAATAGTGCTAGTACAGTTGATTCAATTTGGTGGAGATCGTTTTTCAAAAATGATAGATAAAAGATAATAGGGGAGAGATGGATTTATGAAGAAACTGGTACTTGCATTCATTCTTACTGCGTTGGTTGCAGCATTGGCAGCTTGTGGAGGAGAAAAGTCTACTGAAAAGTCGGATGATGATAAAAATATTCATTTTGGTGCAACAGCAGGTCCTTATAGTGACATGCTAAAAAAGGCAATACAACCTGGTCTTGAGGAAAAAGGATATACGGTTAAAATCACAGAATTCAGCGACTATATTCAGCCGAATATTTCGTTGGACAGTGGAGATATTGATGCGAACTTGTTCCAAAATATTACGTACTTAGAAAACTTCGAGAAAGAAAACAATATGGAACTCTCTGAGTTGATTATCGTACCGACAGCGCCATTAGGTATCTATTCAAATAAATATAAGTCTCTTGACGAAATTGAAGATGGATCAACCATTACTATTCCCAATGATCCAGTAAACGCTGCGAGAACATTATATGTATTGGAAGATGCAGGATTAGTGAAAATGGATGAAGAAATTGACCAATTGACGGCATCTGAAAAAGACATCGCGGAAAATCCGAAAAACTTAGTCATTCAGCCGGTGGAAGCGGGACAATTACCTCGTTCGGTGGAAGGGTCTGATTTGGCCGCGGTACCTGGTAACTTTGCAATTGCGGCAAATATGGATTTGTTAGACGCACTAGCTTTAGAAGATATGCCGGACCAGTTCCGTAATGTCGTAGCTGTCAAAACAGAAAATGTAGATAAGCAATTCGCGAAAGATATTATTGAAGTAGTAGAATCCGAGCAATTTTTAGAAGTGATTGAATCTGAATTTAAAGGTTTCGGCAAACCAGCTTGGATGGAAAAGTGAAACTCGGATTTATAAGAATACCGTAAAAAAACACCAGACCCGAAGACGATGGAAAGTGTCTTCAGGTCTGGTGTTTTACTGCTTTTTTACTCTGTTTCTACTAATACTATATCATCGATAATCGGAACATCGCGTTTCAATACTGCCAACATTTCATCGTCTACTTGACTATCGATTTCACAAATCGTGATGGCGGGTCCATCAATCGCAAACCGTTCGTTGGCCATACGTGCAATATTGATTCCTTTTCTTGAAAGAATCCCAAGAAGATCGGCGATGACACCTTTTTGATCCGTATGACGAATTAGGAGTGCAGGTCGTTCGCCAGAGAATTTTAAAGGATAGTCGTCTAGTTCTTGTACTTCAATTTTACCGCCACCAAGTGAACTGGCAAGGACTTTTATGGAGTTGGTGGGTCCAGTCAATTCCACGAGGACAGTATTCGGATGATAGCTGCCGAGCACACGCTTCGTGAACTCGTAATGTAATCCTGTTTTTTCAGCTAGCTCTTTTGCATGTGGAATTCTTTCATCTGTCGTATTGAAACCCATGACACCAGCAAGCAATGCTAAGTCAGTACCGTGACCTTGATAAGTAGTAGCGAAAGAGCCCATTAGTGAGAATTTCGCGTGTGTTGGTTGTTCATTCAGCAACTGATATGCAACATTGCCTATTCGTACAGCACCGGCAGTATGTGAACTCGAAGGACCAATCATAACAGGTCCAATGATTTCGTAGGCGCTCTGGTATTTAGCCGGAGCCCCTTTACTCTTTTCTTTATTGCCCTTGTCATTACTGAATACTTGATTCTTTAATTTTTGCCCTGTTGGAGTGCCGGCCAATCCGCCAATGCCTGTTTCACGTAATGATTCAGGCATTTGCTGTCCCACTTCGTGCATTACATGAATGACTTCGTCAGGAGGGATGATGCTCACTACACCTGCCATCGCCATGTCTGCTGCAGCTTCAGCTGTAATAGCATGCAATCCATTTCGAATAATACAAGGAATTTCTACTAAGCCTGCTACTGGATCACAAACAAGTCCCAATGAATTTTTCAGTGCAATACCGATTGCGTGTCCGACTTGATCAGGCGTACCACCAGCAAGTTCCACTAATGTACCTGCCGCCATTGCTGTAGCAGAACCGACTTCCGCTTGGCATCCTCCCGCGGCTCCTGAAATAGAAGCGCGGTTTGCGATGACCAACCCTAGCGCAGACGCCGTGAACATAGATAAAACGATTTGTTCGCGTGTGTACTTGCCCGTATCAAGTGCATGCACGAGAACGGCAGGTAAGATTCCTGCCGAACCGGCTGTAGGAGTGGCAACGATTCTTCCCATATTCGCATTTACTTCAGATACAGCTAATGCGTTTGCTGCGGTATTTAGTGTTGAAGGATGAACGAATGAATTGCCTTGTTTCGCGTAATCATATAAACGTTGCCCATCTCCACCTGTTAATCCCGTCCGTGACATAACGGAAGTAGTCGTTCCTTTACGAACTGCTTCTTCCATAACGGTAAATTGTTCCGACATTTTCTTGATGATAGTTTCTCTCTGCATGCCTTTTTGTTTAATTTCAGACAGAATCATTAACTCGTATATCGGAGTATTGTCCTGTTCCGCATGCTCGATCAGTTGGTTTAAACTCGTGAATGCCATGTGTATTTGCTCCCTATAGAGAACTGTTCCATATAGAAAAAACAGGAACCGCTCTCGCTGTATTTGATAGAACTGACTGACAATTTGAAAGCGCTTACCTCTTATTATTTGTTATTTCACACGTAATGTCAATGAATCGAAAAGGCACTAGAGCATTAAATGCCCAGTACCTGTTTTTGGTTTAATAGTTTTGAAGATCGGATAGCAAATAATAATAGATCAATTGTGAAGTGTTTTTCAAAGAATCCTCATGTGTACGTTCAAACGCATGGGAAGAGTCAATTCCAGGACCAATTAAGCCGTGTATAATATCGTGGCCCGCTTTAATAGCCGCGGATGCATCAGAGCCATAGTGTGGATACATATCAATTTGGTATCCTATGTCATTTTTATTGGCTAGCTCTACTAGATGGTTGCGTAATCCATAGTGGTAAGGACCGCTAGAGTCTTTTGCGCAAATAGACACTGTGTACTCATCCGTTGTCTGACCGTCCCCCATGGCCCCCATATCGACAGCCAAGTACTCTACTGTTTCCTCAGTAATATTAGAGTTACCGCCATATCCAATTTCTTCATTATTCGAAATCAGGAAGTGGGTAGTGTAAGGCAACACAATGTTTTCTGTTTGGATATGTTTGATAAGTTGCAGCAAGATGGCAACACTCGCTTTATCATCTAGGTGGCGGGATTTAATAAAGCCATTATCCGTGATTTCTACGCGTGGTTCAAGCGAGACGAAATCCCCAACTTCAATACCGAGTTTGCGAATTTCTTCTGCGGTATGTACTTTTGCATCGATGCGGACTTCCATGTTCACTTGATTGCGATCTGCGGTACCAGCATTTTTATACACGTGTACAGACGTTTGATGGAGTAAGATCGTCCCCGTAATCGTCTTGCCGGATGCCGTATGAATCTTACAATACTCACCTTCAATTGAATTGTAGTGATAGCCGCCAATTAAATCGAGTTTTAGACGACCATTACTTTTCACTTCCTTGACCATCGCACCCAGTGTGTCGACGTGGGCAGTTAACATACGGTGTTCTTTATCATTTGTACCCGGTAAAGTGGCGATTAATCCACCTTTACGATTGCGTGTAGTTTCCACATTATATGCCTGTAAAAAGTCCTCTACAAAAGAAATTACTTGTTTCGTGTAACCGGAAGGACTTGGAATGGATACGAGTTGCTGAATAAGTTCCTTCGTTTCAGTTATGTTTGCTTGATAAGCCATGTAATGAATCTCCTTTTATTGGATGGTTTTAGCTTAGTTTATCGTGTTAGAAACTTAGTTTCAACGATTTGAAATGATTTGATTCCTTCGGAGTAGATTGACCTATGGTATAATTGTTTATTAAAAATACATTGTAGAAACTAAAAGTTTTACTTGGAAAGGTGAGGAAATCCTTCTATGAATAAAGAAACAAGTTCCACACAACAAATTAAAGAGTTAAAAGAACAAATCATTGCTTATGAAAGAGTAATAGAAGACTTGTCGGCTCCTATTATACCTTCTATTGTGCCCGAAACAATTTTGGTTCCTCTAACGGGTGCTCTTTCGGTAGGACGCTTTATACATATTCAGGATAAAGTTGTACAAAGAATATCATCTAACAATATACATACAGTAGTATTTGATTTTACTGATATTGGTTCTTTTTCCGTAGAAGAAAATATGGGATATGAGTTGTTGAGTGAAAAAATCAATGAGTTAGTCAGCGCGCTACAATTAATGGGGACAGAAACCGTTTTTGTAGGATTTTCACCTGAGTTTGCATAAAACTTGATTTTATCCAATGTGTCCAATTTTAATCAGATTCGTGCTTTTACGAATTTCCGTGAAAGTCTTCAGTATTTGCTCGAAATAAAGGGATTGGAAATCGTAAGTAAAAAATAAAATAATGCCTGTGCAACAGAGGATGGTATCTTCCGCTGTTACACAGGCATTTTATATTACATATCGCTTTGTCGAACGACCAATACGTCACATTTTGCAGTTAAAACGATGGCTTCTGATACAGAGCCGAGGAAATAATGCTCGACATTTTTCAAGCCTTGGGCACCGCAGACGATTAAATCAGCTTCTACTACAAGAGCGAGATCCTTGGAAATATTGATTTTTGGATCACCGTGCTTGATATGTGTTTCCACGTGTTCAAGTCCCTCTTCTTTGGCAATGGTTTCATAGCTGTTTAGCAGATCCACTATATGCTGCTTTTCACGTTCCAGAAAGGAAGCATCCTCCTCATCAATAGAGAAAACATCAATGATATTGACGATGTGTAGCCTCGCATCAACTTCTTGCTTTGCCACCTCAATCGATTTATACAAAGCCCATTTAGCCTCATTTGATCCATCTACCGCGACGAGAATACTCTTATATTCATTCATCTGGAAAATCCCCTTCCGAAAAATCTAGATAATTATTCGTTCAGTGTGAAATAGCAACGATAGTATGGTAAAAACTACTTGTTATTCTACCTTAATTATACCATATTTATACACTGGCCATGATTGAATCTTAAGAGTAATTCATTTTGTGAAACGCATAACTTTCACATAAATTATTAGTTAATTACTTACTAAATAGTCATTAAAAACTATCTCAAAGGACTGGTTATATGTCGTGTAAGTGAATTTTGATAATTAATTATACCTAATAAATTAATAGTCAAAATAAGAGTATCGAGCAATAAATTAATGCAGCTAGGGTCTGTCGATAAAATATTTTTAGTTATAAATTGAAATACTATTTAAAGATATACAAGAATTGAATAGATAGTCTTTAAAATACTATAGGTCAGCCATTTGATCGTGATTTCTATTATTCAAATTAAAGTGAAATATTTATCTTTTAACTAGCTCAGTAGACTGAAAATTATAGAAAATGATTTTACAAACCTAGTCAATATAAAAATGTGGTGCTACAATTGATTAAGTTTTTGAGAAATAGTGTAAATGACAAAAACAAAATCATTGGAGGTTTTTATATGTACGCTCATGTTAACGGAGTAAATAAAACTTTCCTAGAAAATACAGGACCTTGGAGAAGGAAACTACGGGAATATGAATATGGAACGCTTGGTGCAGATGATGACTTCTTTGAAGAAATCGCACCTTTGAATCACTTAGAACGTATCGAAGCTCCGTTGCTAGTGTTCCACGGAAAAAATGATACTAGAGTACCTGTCAGTGAGGCAGAGCAGTTAACGGCTACTATGCGTGAACTGAAGAAGGATGTCGAACTGGTCGTGTTTGAAGATGAGGGACATCAAACAGATAAGCTTTCCAATCATATTACGATGAATACATTAATTGTAGAGTTTTTCAACAAGACATTATAAAGGTTGGCCAATTGTACAATCAAGTTAGCCATCTAAATTCAAATAAAAAAATGCCACTATAAAATTTCGTGTATCATTGAAGTTACGAGACAAACAATGAGAGGAAGTTTTATAGTGGCACAACTTGAGAATA
>NZ_PDYP01000018.1:0-49128 GCF_002743115.1 Sporosarcina sp. P17b
GGTCACACCCGTTCCCATACCGAACACGGAAGTTAAGCTCTTCAGCGCCGATGGTAGTTGGGGGTTTCCCCCTGTGAGAGTAGGACGTTGCTAGGCACGCGAAGCCATTCCCTTTGGGGAGTGGCTTTTTTGTGGTTTTAGGGGATCATGCATGTTTGCTGTAATAAGTGGATGATTCCTTCATTTCTTGTGTTATCTAGCTAGCTTGATATGATCAATCGTTCTTCGTAAGCGCTCTATCCGTAGCGTTGACCGCTCTATTGATGTTGCTGGGTGCTCTATCCCTCCCCGTGACTGCTCTATCCGCCGTGCTCACCGCTCTATCATCCCCCACAACCGCTCATAGCCTTCAATACGTAGCTAATTTTCACCAATAAATATGTATCGATCAATCTTTCTCCATAAGCGCTCTATCCACCGCGTTGACTGCTCTATTGGCATCGCTAAGTGCTCTATCGCACGCTGCGACCGCTCTATCAGCCGTGCTCACCGCTCTATAGCCTCCCGCAACCGCTCATCGCCCCCAATTTATAAAGTTATTAAAGCTTTCAACTGCTTTGTGGACGAACAAGTGGTATCATGAGTCCGATAGCTGATTGTGATTAATAAATTACAATTGCATATTATTCACTACATTTCAGCGTTTTATGTAGACCCTTTATAAGTATAAATAGTAAAGGAAGTGCAAGAAATGAGGAAAATACTTATACCAATAGCGTGTGCAGGTCTCCTCATAGGCTGTACGCAAACCAAAGATGCTAAAACTGAAATGCAAACAACAGAAAATGAAGTTCCACTAGAGGCACAAGATTTGAAAATATTAACTACTACTGAAGACGAGATTCGATTCGTTGTAGGTTGGTTAAATGAAACAACAATTATGTACGTGGATCATCATGCTGCAGATGATCGTCTTCAATCGTTTGAATTGAAGACTGGAGAAATACATACTATATTTACGAGTTCTTCCATAATCTCTGAGGTAAAAATTCACTCTTCTGTTCCGCAACTACTCGTCAAAACAGCAAAAGACTCAACTGAAGCGATTATACATATACTCGATCATGATGGGAATGCATTAAATGAAGTGTCAGTAGAATCTTCAGAACTTGAGATTCAATGGAATGATATCGATGCTTCGCAAATACTGATTACAGCTTTCGCTGAAGATTGGAGTTATGACATTATACGATATGATGCGAATGACGATACTTTGGTGGCAGTAGAACTTGCTGATCCATTTCCTGGCTGGTTAGGCACCGAAGAGCTGGTATATATGGAAGAGACGGACTTATTGAAAGAATCACTATCAACTGGTGAGAAAACAGTGCTCGCGAAAGATGTCAATCAGTTTTATTCAGCGGGTGGTCGAGTATTGATTGAAACGTTTGACGGTGAGCACATACGGTATTCCGTGCTAGATACAGTGGGAGAAGAGATGAACACATGGCTTGCAGAAGATGATTCTTTTATGATGGACCAAGTGGTGTTTATGGATGAAAATACGCTGATGATGACCGTCACCAATCAAACTGAAATGATGCCGACGAGTTTTCTAGTAGAAATACAGGATGGCAAGGAAGTGAAGCGTCAAGAGCTATCAGAAGGCGGCTCGCTTGATTGTAAAGGTAACAAGTGTCTAACGGGGTACAACTTGGATACGTGGATTGATGTAGAGACTGGTGAGGCTGTGAAGTGGTTGGAGATTGGACCATTGGAATAAAACTAGCTATAAAAGGTAAGTGAGTTTGATCGAAGTATGTGGCTGACGAAGCACTCTCCAACCAAAAAAATAAGGACATCCCCGATAAAGGGGTGTCCTTATTTTTTGGAACTTATTTGTGTAATTGTGGTGGGTATCCTGAATATATAACAGTAGCAATCGTAAATCCTCCGATAACTACAACCGTTACCACATTGAAAACAATACTTAAAAGATTCCGCTCTTTAAAAGCTTGGACCGTTCCAAAGACTGCTAAGATTGCAATCAATCCAAAAATGATGACTAATAAATTCATTGAGTAGACACTCCTTTCAACATTGAAAAAATGAATGCCATAAAGCGATATTCCTCTTCTATTGTACTGTTAATGAAACGTTTTGTCGAGATTAAATAATGAACAATATTTGAAATTTGTGTCCGTATTCATTAATATTAGACAAAGAGGTGAGATAAATGAGAGTACATATACATCCACTAGGTCCAATTCAGACGAATTGTTACATATTGGAAGACGAAAAAAAGAATTGTTTAATTTTTGATCCAGGCGAAGATGGGGAAGCTTTGCTTTCTGAATTGCGAAAGTTATCACTGAAGCCTGTTGCTATTATGCTGACACATGCCCACTTTGATCATATAGGTGCGTTGGAAAAAATTCGTACTGCATATGATATCCCTGTATATTTGCATGTGGCAGAAAAGAAGTGGCTTGCAAATCCCGAGTTAAACGGTTCAGCGAAATATCCGGTACTGCCAGATGTCATTTGTAATCCAGCTGACGTCCTACTTCATGATGAAAAATATTTAGAAGTAGGTCCTTTTAAGATGGAGACGCGTCACGTGCCTGGACACTCTCCTGGAAGCGTTTGCTATATCTTTGAAGAGGATGGATTCGCCATCGTAGGGGATACATTGTTCCAAGGAAGTATCGGTCGTACGGACTTGCCAGGGGGCGACACAGAAACATTGCTTACAGCGATCCATGAACAACTGTTGACACTTGACGATGAAATGTTGATCTATCCAGGACATGGAGCTGCAACGACACCTGGAAACGAAAAAGATCAGAATCCCTACTTGCACGGATTTTGATCAAAAGTAAAATAAACAAAAAACAGCTTTCCATTGAGGAAGCTGTTTTTTGTATGTACGGATTAGTGTCCTCCACCAGGTACGTGAATGAAGATTGAATAGTAACTGAAACCAACCATGAAGATCATCAGGTATGCTCCGAATAAGTAAATATACATACGCTCTGAAAGCTTCAAGTATCCAAGTAGAATAAAGAAGATAGTACCTGCGACCATAAGTAAAGAAGCTGGAATCATATTTCCTACATAGAACATTACAGCAAAAATACCTGACCAGAATCCTAAAAGTTTAAACATATTATCCATCTAAGAATCCCTCCTTCACAACATTACAATAAGCTCTTATCCATTATAATAGAACGTCAGCCTAAAAGTAAACTCCAATCGATTTTACATTGTGACAAAAGAGTGTACTTATGTGTACGGCTTTAGACAGTAGCTAGTTACAGTATAACAGAACATGAACTAAAATAATGTGAAAATTGATTTTTGATAGCAAATTCTTGATAAGAAATAAGTTTTGACTGAATATTGACTATCAAAAATGAATTAACACAAATGTAGTGTGTTTTTAAACAATTTAATTTCCCTATATACTTCTTTTTAAGATGAAAAGTGGTCTTTTGTCGAATGGAGAAAGGAGAAAACTATGGAAATTGATAAGAACCCTATAGAAAAAACATGTTTACAACTGCTTGAGAAAGCGATTGAGTCTGAAGCGACGGATATTCACTTTGTTCCCACGACACAAGGATATGACGTAACCATTCGCAAGCACTCGTACTTTTCAAAGATCGGTGAGTATCCACACACATTAGGTGGCCGTTTAATTTCATTCTTAAAATTTTTATCTTCATTAGATATTAGTGAACAGCGTCGTCCCCAAAGCGGTTCCTTTCATCGATCATTCTTCGACTGTAACTTCTCTTTTCGCATTTCAACAATCCCATCTATTCAATTGAGAGAAAGTGTTGCCATCCGCATTCAAAAACATGACAAGATCGTCCCGCTAAATCAGTTGTGCTTTAATCCTGACTGGACTGAACAATTAGTCGAAGCCGCTGCATGCAAACAGGGGCTGTTTCTTGTCACAGGACCCACTGGTTCAGGTAAAACAACTACACTTTACTCTTTGACATCGCATTGTGTAAGCGAACTTAAGCGTCATGTCATTTCACTAGAAGATCCTGTTGAGAATAATCACAGTCATCTACTGCAAATCCAAGTGAATGAGCGCTCGGGTATTACATATTCTGCGGGATTAAAAGCTATTTTACGACATTCGCCTGACGTTATTATGATCGGTGAAATACGTGATGCAGAGACGGCTAAGATCGCTGTTGAAGCAGCGTTGACTGGACATTTGGTTCTTAGCACCATCCATGCGAAAGATCCTGTCGGTTGCTTGTATCGTTTGCTGGATCTTGGCATTCATATGGAAGAACTTAGACAGACGATTATCGCAATATCCGCTCAACGCTTGATTACCCAACAGTCTGGAGAAACAGCAGCGGTTTTTGAGATATTACAAGAAGCAGAATTGCAATTAGTGACCGAAGCTATGGGTAATGGTCAAAGGTTTATAACGCCATTTGATAAGAAAATCGAAGTACAGCAAGCTTTGTATGAAAAGGTTCCTTATGATTCGGAATAAAATATTCAGTCAGTCTGCCAATAAAAAGTTAATAAAACCAGCCGAGTTTTTAGTGCGACTTTCCGTGTTAATACAAGAAGGCTATACATTCCATGAAGGTCTTATTTTGATCTTACCCTACCACACAAAGGAATATGAAGAGAAACTTCAACAAGTTGAAGAGCAATTAAAGATGGGATATGGGGTTTCACATATTTTGAAGGGTTTAGGATTCGGTAATAGTATTATGCTTCCTATTGTGATTGCGGAAGTAGATGGCAACTTGATACGCGCGTTGAAAGAAGTAGCGGATCGTGTCAATCGTAAAGTGGAGAAGCAAAAACAGATTCGTAAACTATTAGCTTATCCAAGTGTGCTGTTTTCTTTCTTACTACTTTTATTAGTAGCATTCCGACAGTTTTTTCTGCCGAATTTTGAAGCGTTGACTGTAATGCGGGCGAATGAAGAAGGTGGACTCGTTCAATTACTGCCAAAGCTTGTGTCTTCCATACCAGATGTATTGTTAGTGCTAGCAGTTATTTTAGGTGTTGTTTTTTTGTTAAGCCGAATATGGTTGAAAAAGTTGTCCCCATACGAGGCTTTACACTATATTTTGAAAGTTCCTGGGCTGAAGACATTCTATAGTGAAATGAAAACTAGAGATTTTGCGAGTGAACTCGGTAGTTTACTGCAGTCAGGATTATCGATGCAAAGCGCCTTAGCGGTTCTGAATGAACAGACAGAAGACCCTATATTATCTGTTATCACAAACGAACTGAGTCAACAAATTATTTATGGAGAATCTTTGCATGAAGCGATCCGTTTAACTGATGGGCTGTCACCGAGACTTGCAGATTTTGCGAAGCATGGTGCTGATACGGGCTATTTGTCGAAGGAACTTATGCTCTATAGCGAACATACGACGCAACAGCTAGAAGAGCAGGCTAGTAAATGGATTGCGATTCTACAACCCGCTCTATTTGGTGTGCTTGCCGTCTGTATCCTATTATCTTATTTATCTATTCTGCTACCAGTTTATAAAATGATCGACAGTATTTAAGAGGAGGAAAAACATTGCTAAAGAATGAAAGAGGTTTCACGTTAATAGAAATGATGATCATTTCAAACATAAATCAAAAGGAAGGCTATAACCGCAGTATTTTCCTGCGGTATGAGGTGTTGCCAGGAGAGTGAAAATCACAGAAAGACCACATTTATTTTCATTTTAGATAAATTGACGGAAATAGTCGTTGATTTTGTCATCGCTGTTCTGTTGCATTTTCTTAGTGACGTGAGTGTAAATGTCGAGCGTGATATTTATATTGGAATGTCCAACTCGCTCCATAATGACAGGAAGATCCACGCCAGCTTCAACTAACATCGTAATATGTGTGTGACGTAAAATATGCGTTCCGCTCACATCTTTGATTCCATACGCTTTATAGATTTTATTAAACACAGCACCTATCGTCACGGCTCGTACCGGCTGTTCACTTCTTCCAGTAAAGACTAAATCACACCACTCAGACTTGGGATCACGCAAACCTATCAGCTTTTCTTTATTGTATTGCACTTTCATTTTCTTCAGCTCTTCTGCCAGGTCCTTGTTAAACGATACGGTACGATTGGAGTCTTCTGTTTTGGGTGGAACAAATTCGAAACCACCTTCATCAGCCGATTTTTCAAACAAGGTTTTATTCACCACTAGCATGTGCTTGTCCAAGTCTATATCATTCCACGTTAGTGCTAATACCTCCCCGACACGTAAGCCTGTAGAAAGCATGGTGAGCGCCAATGAATAAGCGTTTCTTCTACCCGATGATTTTACACCAACCAGGAAGTTACGGATCTCATCTTTCTCCAGATACTTTTTCTTTGAGTTGCGCATTTGCAGTGATTTCTTATTCGCTTTAGGTATCACTGTATCTTTCACTATATTCTTTTCTACATAACCGTTTTTAAAAGCAAACTCAAACATTAAATTCAAAGCTGTACGAGTACCCGCAATGTGATTTTTCGATATATCTGTATCACGTCGCTCGACCAAAAAGTTCTGTATGTCGTTTATTTGCAGCATGCCAATCAAGTGATTGCCGTGCTTAACAATAAAAGGACGCAGAGCCACCATTCTCACTTTTACGGATGAAGCTTTTACCGTTTCCCTATAAACATTCAACCATTCGTCATATACATCCTGGACGAGCCTTTTTGTCGTTTGTCTTTCTTTAGATAATTCATGAGCTGCCAATTGTGCTCTGCGAACAGCTTCTTTCTTCGTATCTCCTCGACGTGTTACTTGGCGACGTTTGCCAGTCAGTGAATCGGGTGTAGCGTCCATAGTACATGACCACTTACCGTTTTTTAATGTTCTGCAGTACATTTTCATTTCTCCTTTCTTAGATAAATATCACTGGAATGTATGTTCTATTTTTGTTTAAAAAAATAATACTATATAAAAGCATTATTTTTTCTGTAATTCGACTTTAATTCTGGCTTCGACTTCAACACATTTACTATAAGTTTGTTGTATAAAATCGGACGTGTGAGAAAATCCTTGTTTAAGCATCGACATATTGTAATACAAAGTAGATGTTTCATTTAACAAGTCTTGATCAAGATTATGAATAACAATGAAAGAAGCTTGTTTCCATGTATCAATTATTAAATTTTTTTCCATCAATTTAGCAAGATCATCACTCTTGCTTTGAGCAACAGCTACATCCAAGACCTGTTTATTAAATTGAATTTCATGGGATAGCAATTGTAGAGCGCTTAGATACTCCAACTTTCTTTTCGTCTCAGAATCCTGAGCTTGGTGATTAAGTTGAAGACGAGCTACATAATACGCTACAGACGCTGCCAATACAGAAGAGATTATACTTGTTAATGAAGTAATGACGACATCAATAATAGGTTTATCGGACAAGTCTCTTATATTGAACAGCAATATTGTCGTTATTACTATCATAGAAAACAATATAATAGCCATAATAAAGTTCATTTTTAATTTCATGTTATTTTAAAATCCATCATACTTCGAGATAAACGCTCATCCAGCTCAGAGAGCGGTTTCGAAATAGCTTCTTTCTTAGACGTTGTGTTTAATGTCGTCAATGTATCTAGTGGAATTCCCGCTATATTCTTTTTCATTTCATCTTGGGCTATAGATGGGGATTGGAAAATAGCGGGAGATGGCTTTAAACCACTATCACTTCTTGTTAATATGTCATAGGTACAAGTTGGAGGTTTAGTAATAAAAAATTCGTCATTTTTTATAAACTTAACTTTAACCATTCTCATTATATCTTCTTTTAAATATTGTTCAGCACAATGTAAACAGGCAATATAATCATGCGACTGCCATTCATCTAGATAGATTGGTGATTTACAGTCAAGCTCCTGACAATCAACATACATCAACATATTTAACGGTGCGGGATTACCATCAGTGAAATATAAAAAAAGTTGTAAAGCAGTTTCAACATCGAGTTTGTTGTGATGAGCGAATTTATATGGATCCTTAATTCTATCTGTATCTAGAATGAAATCGTTTATTGATGATTTTAGAGCAGTGTTTAAAACTACATGTGAATCTTTATCAATTCGTTTGAAGTACTTCTCTAATTTTTTGTCTAACATAATTTTCTTTTTCCCTCCTTAAATAAGTGTACTGTCCTTTTTGGTAATAGTAGACGCTTAAATTCTCATTAGATACATCTAATCTAACATATATGTTAACGTTTTCTCCAAGAATAGTAGTCATCCAAACAAATCCGACGTCCAACAATTCATTTTTTCCTCTAATTAACTCTTTTAAATTCCAATATATTGGCGAGGTATAAATAGGTTCTAATTGATCTGTTCTGGAAGAAGCTCTTGTACAATCGCCATCTTGAAATAAAAATCTTGAAACCCAACCATCTGGATACAACTGGATATTATCTAGGCCAGACCTGTCTTGGTACAGGATTGCTGTAATTTGATTTAGGAATTTCTCGCTATATTCAACATTTATTTCATCCAAAAAGCGAGCAGTGATTGCTTGCATATCATCAGGTAAAAAACCTTCTAAACGTTCTTCAATGCGATCACTTAGTTCTGCGTACAAGTTAAAGAGTGCTTTTTTCAAAGTATATTCATTATGTAAAACAGGTATAATGTTAAAAACTCCGAAGACGTTACTCTCCAAATATGTCTTTACAGTATAAAGTAAGTTACCTATTTGAGCATCGACAAACTTCAAAGAGTTTTTTGAAAAATTAATATTAAAAAAAGAGTTTTTGAAATCAATATTGACCGTTACAAAAAAGTTCTTACTCATTTCGTCAGTTGTTTCTCCAACTTTAATTAAGAGAATAATATTTTCAAGATTCCCTTCTTCTTCATAAACCCTAGAGGTAAAGAGCCTAACATTACTACCTCCATTTATGTCGTCAAAGAAACTTTTATCAATATTTAAAGAGGATACATCATTCTCTTCAAGGAAATCAGCTTCAAGCGCATTAGTGATTCTGAAGCCATAGAGATAGTGTTGATTGCTTTTTTCTATAGCGATATTGTTGAAAATGAAATCATTCACTAATTTCCTATTTACTTCATCTTTAAAATATGAATGATTGTTCAAATATCGCTTCAAAGGTTCGTAAGATGCAGAACTAACATGAGGTGTAAACCCCTTAATCGAATTATCTTTGAAGAAATCAGTCCAATCTGCTTTTGTTATATTACTGATGGTTTTCACCGTAATTTTGCTCTCCATATTTCCAACTCCCTTATTATTGGTTTAACCACTCCAAAGTCCCCAACTTCCCACGCGACACCGCAAACCCATCCACCTTATGTCGAAACTCCAACTCCATGCGATACGCAGCGACTTCATCGCTCACCAGAAAGTAATCCGCAATATCCGAGATCACGACAGGCGCTTCATACGCGTCCGAATATACATCTTCAATGAATTGTCCTGGCATCAGCAGATAGGCGGCCATACGCTTCGCCTGATTCTCACACTTGCCAAGAGTGTATTGATCCACGCTTAATTGTGTTTGATGATGGGCATACAAGTGACAGAACTCTTCCGCAAGCAGCAGTTTCGTTTCAATAGCATCCAATCCTTCTTTAATGAAGATGGTCCCGCGTCGTGCATGATTCTTCGGTATGGAGAAAGCCTTTAAATGTTTATTAATTGCTATTCCTTCTATAGAAGGGGAGTCCAAGGGCAATACTCGTATACCGTAGCGCCAACAGATGTCATACAAATCGATTTCATCTGGATATGTATAAGAAAAATGGGAGAGGACCTTGTCGGCCCGTTCCTCCCAGTAGTCGGTGTGGTGTCTTAGCTGCATACGCTCACGACCTTTAAAATTCTAAGTTATAATCAGAAAGTAATTGCTCAATTTTTCTACCAAATTCTCTATCATTTTTTCTAACGTCATTTAATAGTGCGTTTGCTGAAGTGATTTTGGAAGAATCTCCAGTTTCTATCGCAGATAATATTTCTGTGAAAGCTAGTTGCTGGTTACCAATAGCTTCAATTAATATTTCATTAACCTCGGTAGTTTCATCGTTCGGCGTGCGAATTGCTTCTAGTTCTTCTAACAATGCCATATTTGCCGGAAGAACTTCTTCTTGAATTAATACTCCAAGCTCATAGTCGTCAATTTCACCGGTTGTCGAGGCTTCACGCAGTTCATCCCATCTAGCACCTAAATCAGATAGCTTTATATAAGATGTTTTGACTTCATCTAGATAACTTTTCACTTCTGCTTTATCGGATGGAATATTGGTTTCCACCTCGACTTTATCTCCCGCTGAGGAAGTAGTAGTTTCAAGTGGCGTTACATCCGCATCTACTTTTTTAGTTTCGGTGTTATCTGAACTGCTACCGCAAGCGGTTAAACCAATCACCGAAGTCATCATAACGATAAGAAAAATTAGTTTTTTCAAAATAAACCCCTCCTAATTAATTTGTCTCACATACATGACTTAGTGAGATACTCCTATATTATATGTAAAAATAAACACGGTTTGTTAAACCGTGGTATTACCTTGCCTTCAATCTTCCAAATCCCCAAATCCATCGCCCAGTTCTTCGTCGTCCTCCAAAAACATCTTCTTCATCTTATACATCTTCAGGAGCTCTTTCACTTTCTTCTCCGGATCAGACGCTAAGTCATGAAACATAACGGGGTGTTTTTTTAGTTCGTTGAAGAGTTGGAGTTCTTCTGTAGTTAGGTTGATTTCTTGGCCGGCGACCAAAACATCTTTACTTGATAACTTGTCGCCAGATATTCCATGAAGATATTCAGTAGAACAATCTAACTCGACGGCTAGCCTAGCTACATCATCATGGTTAGGATCACTGTATCCTCTCTCCCAATTCGAAATTACTTGAGAAGAAACGTTTACCAATTTTCCTAGCTCAGTTTGTGTTAACTTGGATTGTTTTCTTTTGGCTTTAATTCGTTCTCCTATACTCATAGTAATCTCCTTTATTATTAATTGAATTACCAAAATAATATCAGTAACTAACGGATATTGATACACAACTAACGGAATATGAGAATTTAATATTTAAAAGTGTTGACATTAACGGAATCTGTTAGTATAGTATTAATTAACGGAAGGCGTTAGTTATGGAGGTGAGATAATGGTTCATGAAAACTTAAAGAAAATCAGAATCGCAAAAGGTGTTACGCAAGTTCATTTAGCTAAGAAGTTAAATGTTACTCCAATGACTTACAGTCGAATGGAAAATGGAGACTCTAAAATAGATGTTGAAAGAATGAAAATCTTGTCTCAAGCACTAGAGACAGATATTGAAGTTTTTTTTAATAACAAACTAACGGAATCCGTTATATTGAAAATGAAGTTTCAAAAAGAAGTAGTTTAGTAAAAGATTCTCGCACCCAGCAAACTGCATTCGAATAGCCACCTGCGCCATGAACCAATTAGGAGAGCGACAAACAGAGTTAAAGAGCCGTGATTCGAGTTCAGTTTGATGGGTGTGAGAAAAGAAGTTGGATAGGAGGGAGAAAGATGTCAGAAGTGATTGTAACAAACGCAACAGAATTAAACGAGCTTATCAATGCAGCAGTAAATAGGGCGGTTGGCGAAGCGTTGAGAGAACGTCAACTACCAATCTTACTATCACTGCAAGAGGCTGCAGACTTGTTGGGTGTGAGTTACACAACAGTACACCGTGCAGCAAAAATTCAAGGTTTCCCAGTCACTCACGATTTCGGACACACCAAGATCGTGACAGATCAACTGCTCGAATGGATTAAGAAGCGCAGCAATTATGAGTTGGTTTATAACTTTAGCGGATGAACAGGGATGTGAATCTTCTATATAGGGAGGTGCAAGGGATGGACAAACAAACAATCGAAGAACTCGTAAATCTGTTGGACGGAATATCAAGTTCTGATTGGGCGAGGATTAAAGGGCAAGTGGATTGGACGTTCAGTAGCGAGGCTGCCAAGGTGAAGCTCGGCAACACACCGCAACTGAAACGAAGTCTAGAAGTCGAATTTAACCTTCGACGATTTGGAGATACATCGGATTGATTCGATAGTCTTTTCCTTTGTAAAGAATATGAACGTGGTCCAGTTGGTACATGGTGTGTTCAACAGCTCTTTTGAAAGGACTCCATATTTCTGCACCTTCTTCCCACCAAATTGAAGGTGACGATAAATTCCCACCCATCTTACAATCGGGATCATCGTTTAGATTTACCCAATTACCGCATAAGCAGGCATAAACGTTTGTAGCCATTAATATCACCACCCTCCAATGTCATTATTCGACATAGAGGAACAAATTACCTACTAAAAGGAGGAGATACTATGAATCAATTAACAAAGTTGTTTGACGGTCAAGAATTAAGAATTATCGAGAATGAAGAAGGACCGTTGTTTTTACTGAATGACGTATGCGGAATTTTAAATCTAGCGCCAAGAGTTGTGAAACAAAGGTTACTAGAGGATGTATGTGCAACATACCCCCTTGAAACAGCAGGCGGAACGCAACAAGCGACATTTGTAAACGAAGATGGTCTGTACGATGTGGTTCTGGAAAGCAGAAAACCAGAAGCGAAGAAGTTCAGAAAGTGGGTTACCGGAGAGGTGATTCCTTCAATTAGAAAGCACGGCGGTTATTTAACACCCGAAACAGTCGAGCAAGTCCTTTCTGATCCAGACACATTAATCAGACTGGCTACCGACTTGAAAGAAGAAAGGCTGAAGCGTCAGCAGGCTGAACTGCGGATTGAACAGCAGCAACCGAAAGTGCGTTTTGCAGAAGCGGTTGAAACGAGTGATACATCAATTCTAATTGGACAACTTGCAAAATTAATTACACAGAACGGTTTCCACGTTGGTCAAAATCGATTGTTTAAGTGGTTAAGAGAAAACGAGTTTCTCGGTAAAAGTGGATCACATTACAACGAGCCAACTCAGTATGCAATGGAACGAGGTTGGTTTGAAGTGAAAGAGCGGACCATCAACAATCCGGATGGTAGCGTGCGAATCACCAGAACAACAAAGGTGACTGGAAAAGGTCAAGTGTACTTTATCAATAAGTTTCTAAGTTTGAAAGATGTGATCTAGCGGAGCGGAGGGGTTTGCTCCACTAGATTCAGAGGTTTCTTACGAAGCGTAACACGAGGGTTATGAGTGGGTCTACAACTAGATTACAACATCCCAGATAAATAGAGTATGTCAATTCGACATATTGAAAAAGGGGGTGAGGACATGGACTATGGCGCAATACTACGAGCGTGCAGAAAGCGCAAAGGATGGACGCAAGAAGACTTGGCGGAAGCTTTATGTATCGAACAGGCAGATATATCACGCATCGAGAACGATCGCAAAGAACCACCGATGTCGCTGTTTCAGAAGTGGGCAATGGTGACAGGGTCAACGGACGTACTGGTCGCGTTTATCGCGGGTATGGAAGGCATGACAATCTTAGCCAACATTTTAACTATCACTGGGACAAGCATCATCGGCGGGTTTATCAACTACTTATTTTAGGAGGACACTATGAAACTAACAAATTATCGCAGACAAGATATTGAACGAGCTGCGGATCTAAAAAAGATGGCTATGCATCAGATAGAAGCGTTGGAGTTATGTAACTGGACAGATGACATGGAGGAAGCGGTATTCCGTGCGGAGACGTTGCTAGAAATGTTTAAGCAAGTTCGAGTAATGCAACACATGAAACGTATGGATAGCAGTACACACGCACTGGCAACCAAACTTATCGCACAAGGAATCAATGCACAGGCTATCAAATTTACGCACAAAAAAGCCGACTGACGCGTCCAACGTCAAATCGGCAAATCCAAAATTTATGTACTTTCAGTATAGCACAGAATAGGAGCTTTGGCTCCTATCAAGAAGCTCGGGTTGGTTGGTTAGCCATTGGATCATTTCCACTGTGATTGGAACTCACAGACCTGGTCTTCTTGATGGGATTCACATCCATCGAATAGAAAGGAGTTGATGACATGACGGAATACGGACATTTGTTATTGATCGCGTGCTTGCTTCCAGTCGTTGCATTCATGATCGGCACCTTATGGGCGGACGCAGGCCATCAACTTAGAAAGGAGCGTGAAGAAAATGACGACGTACCAGTGGGAAATAGTGTTTATGCAAGAAATCGATTCGGTCTACGTGATGACATTTGAAGACAGTGTGTTAGCTGCAGCTCAAACGTATTACGACAACTACGGCGATCACATGAAAGTCTATGCGATTCGTAAAGACGCGGAAATTATTCGTTTTGAGGAGGCAATCTAATGGGTGAATTTGCAGACATGATGATCGGTGGCGTACTTTGCCAGTTTTGCGGAGAGTATATCGGCGATGAGGTTGGCTATCCACAATCGTGCAATGACTGCCACCATGAGTTATCGGTTGCGGAAGTTGAAAAAGAACAAAAATAAAACCCGCTGTTAGAGCAGCGAGTTCGAGGTTCCGATTAATTAACTTACTTGAATTATAGTACGGAACCTCACAAATGACAAGGAGGCAATAATGATGAAGACAATAAAACTACTCAATTTAACACTGAAAAATTTTAAAGGCATTAAGGAATTCGAACTCAATGTGAATGGTAAGGATGCAACGATTTTCGGAGACAACGAAACAGGAAAGACTTCTTTGTACGATGCATTTCTATGGTTATTGTTCAATAAAAACAGCCAAAATCAAACGAAGTTTTCTCTTAAAACACTGACGCCTGAAGGTCAAGAGATGAATAATTTGGAACATGAAGTTGAAGCGTCGTTCCTGGTAGATGATCACCCGTTGGTATTAAAAAAAGTGCATTACGAGGATTGGACTCAAAAGAGAAACGCGCTTGAAGCAACATTTAAGGGAAACAAAAATAAGTACTTCATTGATGAAGTCCCGACACCAGAAAAGAAATACAACGAGACGATTAAAGAATTGATCGACGAAGAGGTATTTAAACTTCTGACTTCACCCACTTACTTCAATGAGCAGTTCAAGTGGGAGAAACGACGCGAAGTGCTTTTGGATATTACAGGAGATTTAACTGATGAAGAAGTTATTTCTGCTAACAAAAAATTGCAAGAATTGACCGGCATTCTGAATGGCCGAAAAATCGAAGACCACAAAAAAGTGATTGCTGCTAAAAAGAAGAAAATCAATGATGAAATCAAAAGCATTCCTACAAGGGTCAGCGAGATTAACAACATGCTCCCAGAAGGAAGTATCGATGTCTCTTCTATAGAAGCAGAAATCGCAAAAGTAGAAAAAGATATTGATGCAGCGTCTACTCAAATCAACAACATCAAAAACGGTTCGGCTGTTACGAATAAAAAGAATGATCTACGTCAGATTGAAATGGATCTCGAATCCATCAAGCGTGAACTGGAATCGGAAGCTACTGACAAAGGCTACCAGGTGACTGCAAAGATACAAGAAGAGAAATCCAACCAGGCGATTATGCAAAGAAAACTGGATGATGCAAAACATCAGATTGATGTAGGTAAAAAAGATGTGGCCGATTTTGACAAGAAGTTGGTCGCTCTACGAGAAGACTTTGCGACAGAGGACGCTAAACAATTTGAACATAAGGAAGCGTGCGAGTGTCCTACATGCGGACAAGCCTTACCAGAGGAGCAACTAACAGCCGCTAGAGATAAGGCGGTAGCGGAGTTTAACACCACGAAGTCTGGAAAGTTGGAGCACATCCAAAAGACAGGAAAAGCGATTGCCGCAGACAAAGAAGAAACACTGAATCGAATCATGGAATCAGAAAAAGTCGTTGCGCAACTGCAAGAAGATGTTACGAAGAAGGAAGAAGCGATTAACAAGCTAAACATCCAGCTCAATGAATTGCGCGATGAAGTGAAGAACGCGCGTATGAATTCGAAGTACACGGACAAGGTTGCAGAAATGTCCGCTGTTCAGGAAGAAATCAAATCTCTCGAGGCGAATGCAGCTGAAGTTGTAGCGGAAATCGAGAATGAAGTGGTTGCACTCAAAGCAAAGCGCTCTGAACTGAACGGAAAAATCGCAAAACATGAACAGGCCAAAACGTCCAAGAAGCGTATTGCTGAACTGGAAGAGCAACAGGAACAACTCGCGAAGGAATTCGAGAAAGTCGAAAAGGAATTATTCCTGATTGAAGAATTTACTCGAATCAAAGTAGATATGTTGGATGAGAAAATCAACAGCAAATTTAAGATTGCACGTTTTAAGCTCACTCACAAACAAGTTGACGGAACACTGGTTGACGTGTGTGAAACGACGTATAAAGGTGTTCCTTATGGTTCCGGATTAAACAATGCGGCGAAGATCAATGTCGGCTTGGATATTATCCAAACCCTATCAAATCATTACGGTTTCAGAGTCCCGATCTTCGTCGACAATGCCGAAGCAGTTACACGGATTGCAGATACGGATTCCCAACTGATCAGCCTGGTCGTATCGGAACCAGACAAAGAATTACGGATTGAAACGCAACAACAGACTATGAAGGAGGCAATTTAATATGACGAATCAGGTTCAGCAACAACAAAACCAACTAACAATCATTCAAAGAGATATTACAGACAGTGTAAATGGCAAAATCGAAGAATTACAGGCAGAAGGGCTTTCCCTTCCTCCGAATTACAGCTATAGCAATGCTCTAAAAAGTGCATTTTTCAAGCTGCAAGAAGTAAAGGACAAAAACGGCAGAGTGGCTCTCGATGTTTGCACAAAAGATTCAATCGCAAACTCTTTGCTGGACATGGTAGTACAGGGATTAAGCCCAGCCAAGACACAATGCTATTTCATTGTTTATGGCACACAACTTCAACTTAACCGATCATACTTCGGCACACAAGCCGTTCTAAAGCGACTCAACAACGTGAAAGACATATGGGCAAACGTAATCTATAAAGACGACGTATTTGACTACGAGAATGACCGTGGACGTGAGCGATTGATCAGCCATAAAACGGCATTCGAGAACCGAGACAAAGAAATTGTGGGAGCCTATGCAGTTGTCCTTACCGCGGACGATGAAGAGATCCTTACAGTCATGACAAAGAAGGAAATCGAAGCATCTTGGGGGCAGTCGAAGACAGGTCAAGCAGTACACAAAAAGTTCCCACAAGAAATGGCTAAACGTACCGTAATCAATCGAGCGGCAAAAGCCTTTATTAACACGAGTGATGACAGCGATCTACTTGTCCAGTCGATTAATAACTCTACCGAAAACGAGTATGACGAAGATCGTCCATTAAAAGAAATCAATCCACAGCATGAGATTGACCAAAACGCCAATAAGGAAGTACTGGACTTCACGCCAGAGCCTGAAAAAGAGCCTGTCTATGAAGAACCACAAGAAGAGTCGGAACCTGTTTTGGAGCCGGTTAGACAACCAGAACCAGTTACATCGAACGGACCGGGCTTCTAATGATCGAGATTACAACACTCGCAACAGGCAGTACGGGGAATTGCTATCACATTACAGACGGCCGTTCCTCGCTCCTCTTGGAGTGCGGCATTAAATTCAGGTCGATTCAGAAGGCGTTGAACTTTAAAACTAGCAGAATAGCAGGGGTACTGGTTTCGCACGAACACAAAGACCACTGCAAGGCGGTACAGGACGTTGCAGACCGAGGGCTAGACATTTACATGTCACAAGGCACGGCGGACGCTATTGGCATTCAGCATCACCGTATACGGCCTGTTACATGCAAAGAGACATTCAGAGTCGGTACGTGGACTGTATTACCGTTTGATGTCCAGCACGATGCAGCAGAGCCGTTCGGCTTCTTAATTGCTAACCAAGACGGTGACAAGTTGTTATTTGCAACAGATACCTACTATATCAAGTACAAATTTTCAGGTCTTACCCATTTGATGATCGAGTGTAATTACTCGCAAAAGATACTACAAGAAAACGTAGAAAGTGGACGTGTACCCGAGTTCCTGATGAACCGAGTTATGCAGTCGCATTTCAGTCTAGAAAATCTATTGGTTTTTTTGAAAGCTAACGATCTATCGAGAGTTCAAGAGATTCATTTGCTTCACTTGTCGGATAGTAATTCAAACGAAGAAGAATTTAAAAAAGAGGTACAAGCAACAACCGGAAAACTTGTTTTTGTGCCCTAAAGAAAGGTGATTGACCATGAGTAATGTGAAATGGATAAAGCTGAGTACGCAGATGTTTGAGGATGAAAAAATAAAGTTGATAGAACAGATGCCGGACGCTGATACCATCCTCATTATCTGGGTTAAATTGCTTTCTCAAGCTGGTAAAACGAACGGCAACGGCTACATTTACTTGAGCGAAAACATCCCTTATACGGATGAAATGCTAGCAACAATATTTGGTAGACCGCTCAATACAATTAGACTTGCGTTAGAGACTTTCAAGGCTTTCGGAATGATTGAAATAGACGACGAACACTTTATTAGTATAGCGAATTGGGAGAAACACCAAAATGTCGCTGGATTAGAAAAGATTCGTGAACAAACTAGAAAAAGAGTTGCTAAACACCGTGAAAATCAACGATTAGGAAGCAATCAAAAGGATGTAACGTTACCTGTAACGCAGAGTAACGCAACAGAACTAGAACTAGAACTAGAAGAAGAACTAGAAAGAGATAAAGATATATTGTCCGATTCTCCGAATCAGACCGCGGATCTCATTCCCTACTCTCAAATCATTGATTATTTAAATGAACAATGTTCAACGAAGTATCGAAGTTCAACCGCTAAAACAAAAGAATTGATTCGTGCCAGGTGGAAGGAAGGCTTCCGTGTTAAAGACTTCGAACAAGTGATTGACACTAAACGTACTGACTGGATCAACGATAGCTCGATGAATAAATTCTTACGACCAATCACACTATTCGGTACCAAGTTTGAAAGTTACTTGAACGAAAGGAGTGCAGCTGATGCGAAAAATGTCGGACGTAATGACAAACGTAATGCAAAATCTACAAAAACATACGCAGATGGAGTCAACTTCTAATTACTGCACTCACACGACATTGGTATTTGGTAAAGAAGTAACTAAACGACATCAAATGATTATGTTTGACGGCAAAGAAGTATGCCCGGTATGCGAGATTGAGCGTGACACAGAAGAGTTCGAAAAAAGAGAAGCATATCGGATCAAAGATGCAGAAAAGAGAGCGGAGTATTTGATTCTCGAAAGTAAGTCACTATTTAAAGACAAGACGCTGATCAACTCTGGATTCAAAAATTACGAAACGAAAGACATAGAAGAAATCACCAATAAGAAAAAAGCGATTAAAGCAGTTGAACAATATCGTGCAGGTGAAGTGTTCAACACATTCTTGCAAGGTGATCCAGGCGTCGGTAAGAGCCATCTGGCAATGAGCATCATTCGGACAATGAACGAAACGGACAACCAAGACAGATCGTGCTTGTTCATCGACATTGATGAAATGCTATCCAAAGTGAGAGACAGCTTCAACAATCGTGAAAGTATCTACACGGAACAGTATTTCATTCAGTTGCTATCAAGGGTTGATTTTCTTGTGTTGGACGACTTGGGGGCGGAGACAGGCTCGACGAATACAGAAAAGACCGCATCTGATTACACGATGCGGATTCTGAAAGGCATAGCGGATTCTAGGCAGGACAAGCCTACCATCTTCACGTCTAACTTAAACCGCGAAGCGTTAGGTCGCATGTACGACGCTAAGACGGTTTCCAGGCTATTGCGAAATACGTATGTAATCAAGTTTGAAGATACTACGGATAAACGAATCAAGAATATTGAGTTTTAGGAGGATGCAGAATGACTTGGACAAACAACAGCGGGATCTACACGGTTCCTATGCCGGATAAAGTCGACTGGCAGAAGATCCAGCACGAAATGGACGCATTGGAAATCAAGTTGCAGCAGGCAGAGGCGGCTATGGCTATGAGGAAGGGGATGACGGCGTGAACGAAAAACTGAAATGTTGCAATGCTTGCGATGACCCGTTCCATTGGGAAGACGAAGTCGTAATTGTGGACGACGAACATTATCACAAAGATTGTGTAGAACTTTATCCAACTGGTTACGTAGCGTTTCTAGATGGTAATTGTTTAGGTGAAACAGAAAACGATGATGGGCAGAGCGCCTATGAAATTCTGGACGATGAGGAACTGTTGGAGGTGCCGGAATGAATTCAGTGAATCTAATCGGCCGCTGGGTCAGGGAGCACGAAGTAATATACGGTAATACAACAGTCGTAAAGAACACGTTGGCTGTCGATCATCCATACAAGAAAGACGATGCGAGCTTTATCCGCGTAGTTATGTTTTCAAAAACTGGTGAATTAGCAAACCAGTACACAACCAAAGGATCGCAAGTGGCGGTCATAGGACATATTCAAACTGGCAGTTATGAAAAGTCGGACGGTTCGAAAGTTTATACAACAGATGTCATTGCGAGCAGCATTAAGTTCCTGGAACCAAGGGGCAACAGTTCGGTACAGCCGAATAGTTCACAGCAAGCTCCACAACCAACGAAAACACACGGACAGACAAATACTCAGTCTAACTATCAGACAGGGCAAGGTGGACAAGCAGGGCAACAATATGGGTATGATGTGCCGCCTGACGTCACAGATGATGATTTGCCGTTTTGAGACTATGAAACTTTGAAAGGGTGATAGTCATGACGTTGAAAACCAGAAGTGGAAACAGTAAGGCTATACGAGCAATCAAAGCGGAAGCAGCGCGTCATGTATCAAAAGAAATTGAATGCCGGATCTGCGGTTGCAAGGAAACGGTACAGAAACACAGTTATTGCAGTACCAGTCGTTTATGCATAAAGTGTGCGAATCGAGAATTTAACGGATGGCAGAAGGAGAGGGAAAAGTAAATTGAACATACAGCAGCTAACAGACGCGATCAGAACATGGGCGATCTATCGAGGATTAGATACAGCCGACAGCACTAAACAAGCACTAAAGCTCGGGGAAGAATTCGGTGAGTTGTGCCAGGGGTTGGCAAAATCAAGACCAGACGAAGTGAAGGATGCGTTGGGAGACATGTTCGTGGTGATGACGATACTCGCTATGCAAGAAGGTGTCGCTATCGAAGAGTGTGTGCAGATAGCTTACAACGAAATCAAAGACCGAAAAGGTGAGATGGTGAACGGTGTTTTTGTGAAAGAAGATGATTTAGTAAAGGGGTGATTCGGTGCTAACTATGTTCAAGGTCGATCACAAGAAAAAACTTTTTATCCACGGTGACTTAAACTCACGCGAAATAAGAGAGTTAAAAAGAGAGGGGTGGCGCGTTGATGTCAAAGCCAATCCCTCCATACCTAGCAAGGCGGTTAACAAAAACGGCATACCACAGGGAGGAAATACATCATGTCAAAGTGTAAGCGATGCAACAAGCCGCTCAAAACGTCGGAGAGCATCCAAGTCGGGTTCGGACCGATCTGCAAAAGGAAACACGACGAAGCGGAAGCGGAGTTCTTAAAACGGCAGATTACGTTGGACGAAGAAATCGAGTATCAGTTGAAGGTGGCGAGATGATGACGAAAAGTCGAACTCATGCAAATCGCGGCATGCAACTGGAAAAGTTAATTGATGCAACCAATAAAATGTATCGCGCCACAGGCTTTGCGGATGTAAAGAAAGTGCCTACGCCAGTAAGGATAACTAGCAATAATGGTGGTCGTATTAACGGCATGGTAGTTAAAGGTGATCTAGTCGATTTTGTTGGCGTATGCCAAGGTAGAGCAGTCATTTTTGATGCCAAACAAACATCGACAAGAACTAGCTTTTCCCTATCCAACATAGCAGCTCACCAGTATGAAACATTGATGTCCTGGTGGAAGCAAGGCGCTCACACGTTCATCCTCCTGTATTTTTCTGAACGAGGTGAACACTACATGTTGGACATGCCTACACTCAGCACGTATTGGCAGGACGCGCAGGAGGGTGGACGCAAGTCGATACCTTACGATGTGATTGCTAGCCAATGCGAACTGTTGCAAGCCGAAGAGGGCTATCCACTGCATTATTTGAAGGTGTTGGGATGAGCGATATGATTCTGGCGGGAAATATTATAGCGGCGGCATGGACGATCAGTCTGATACTTACATATCAGCACGCAAATCATAAAGGTTGGATTAGAGGTCACGAAGATACAAAAAGTATTACTTTCAAAGTGTTAGAAAATAAGAAAAGAAAAATCGAAGAGCAAGCGAGGAAAAAGGAATGACAGAAGTGTATCTGGCAGGCGGTTTGATCTTTATTACCGCGTATGTATTTGGATTTATCAAAGGGAAGCAGGAGTGACGTAGTAGACGGATAAAGCGAAGGAGGCGTTGGTATGAAATTGTACGTTCTTTACACATCTTACCCGTACGAGGGTGGGTATGTACACGGAGTATTCAGTACACGAGAACAGGCACAACAGGCTTTAGATAGCGATGATTTCGATTTCGGGCATAGTGAGACATACATCCAAGAAGTGGCGAAGGACAATTTCATATTTCAGCAGATAGAAATTTAATGAATCTGCTGCACATTCCGAACATGAAGCGCATTTAAAAAACAGACCGCAAAGCGCGGTCTACACTCACCATTTGGTGTGATTGCAGTTTTAACGTGTCCGACAGTTAATAAACGTGGCAAGTTTTGGGTTAAATATGCTTCCAGTTACGCCTTTGAATGATGGAAAGTATTGTCGGACTTTTAACGCCATATTCAGCAGCTAAGCCCCGGTAAATGTGAGCTTTGGTGTAGATCCCAAGATTAAACAGCTCTGAAAATTTATCGCGAATAGCGATTACGTCGGATTCAGTAAGCTTTGCTTTCGGATGTTTTTCACCGGTATTTATCTTGCTCATTTTCGCTTTGAATTCTTCAGTTGATCTTAATGCACAGGCTTCCTTTTTACTGCGAACGCCATAAACCAAAGCATCTCTGACTACATGGGTGGAGCAACCTAGCTCTCTTGAAACCTCTCTAATCGAGTATTTTTCAAGGTAATATAAATAAACAATTTTCATATCCAGAGTTTCAATTTTAATCTTCAATTCCTCTTCGATGGGTGTGAAATCAAACATTTAAAACACTCCTTTTTTGTCAGGATACTACAAAAAATTCCGACTGGAAAGAGCGAGCAAAAATAAATAGACAACAGGAGTTACACCATGGAACTAAATCCAATCTATGAAATTAATAAATTGCAAGACCAACTACCATTATCGGTAGTGCAAGACTTACACAAACGCATAGCGGACTGGCTATCATCTGGCGGTAACTATGATGATCCGTACATGTTTCAACAGTTGCGGTATGCGCAGTTGGTGGCTAGGAGGGTAAGAAATGGCTGAAAAGAATAATGCTCTTGGGCATCCGATTGGGAAAATAGAGTTCGAGGGGGCGTCTTATCATGTCAAAGAGGTTCAATTCTACGAAGACGGCAGCCAGAGAATGTTGTTAATAGGCGCTAAAGGTGAAGCGGTTATGACCTTTGAGCCGACTGAGAAGGAGGGAGGGATTTATTATGTCGACTGAAACGAATGTGGAGCGATTAACAGAAATAATAAACCGCTGGGAACACAGAAGATGTATTTATTTGCATGACGTTGAATGGCTGATAGGACAAGCCGAACTAGCGCGGGTTTTGGAAAGTGATAACAACTTGCTCCAAGCGATTCGAAACGGACAAGGCGGCATGATCCGGAAGCTTCATGAAGAAAACGCTCGTCTGCGGGAATCCTTGAGAGAAGTATTTGAGCTATCAAAGCATGATGGACACTCGCATTATCTAGATAAGTGCTATGTGGTTGCTCGTCAAGCCCTGGAAGGAGAATTTGAATGATATATATGGCGTTACCTATACTCACGGCAATAATAACAACTAGCATAACCATCTGCATCAACTGGAAGGAGTGGTCAACGTGGTCAGCGCAAGAAATGAACCGACAATCTTAATTCTGGATGACATTGAAATCAAGTGGACATGGAAAGAAAGTGAGTTACTTCATTTTCAGGAAGTGTGGGCTGACGGTGTGCCTATTAATGACTTGGCTAGGGAGCTGAAAACGAATAGACGAAGTGTGGCATTGCTCGTTATGGATCAGGAGATGAAGGGCGAGATTGAGCAGCGGAAATTTGGATTGTATGGGAATTGAAAGGGAGGGAAACTAACATGAAAAGTGGATGGCTACTTAATTTTAAAAATGGCAAACAATATATTTGCTCTGAAGAAGTCTATGCAGATGTAATTCGTGTAATTGACGTTGACGATTTAGAGTCGGAAGAACATTGGTTTTCTATCGAGAAAGCAAAAGAGAAAAATCCAACGGTTCGGGTATATGGGTAAATAAAAAAAGACAGGATCTCTCCCGTCATGGCTGACATTATTGTATCACATGGAGGGGTCCTGGTGAATATGGAAAATTTGTCGATTGATGGGCAAGGTAGGTTAAATATTGATATAATGGAATTACCAATGAACTGTGTTGTGGTGATTTCAGAGGGTGTTGCTAAGTTACGGGAATTGCCAGAGCATGGTGAGTATAAGATTGTGACGCATCAAGGAAAAGTCAGACGGATGCGGAGGGAAGAGGGAGAAGAGTTTTGAATATTTCAGAAGGTATTTGGCAAGGATTTATACTATGATGAATAAACGCACGTTAGTATATGACAGTTTCAAAGCATTGAAAAATAGCTTTTTGTACTCATTGTCGTTTTCAGTAGTGTTACCCTTACTTTTATGGGTGTGGAAGCCTAATTTAAACGTTCCCTTGTGGATTTGTGTAGTTATTCTTACACTGCTGCTGCTGCTAATATCATTGCTTTCAACTTCATTAAATTTATTATTCAATAAATTTAATGAAGTTAGAAATAAACTAAGTGGTTCACCTAAAGTTATCCGTGTCAAAGATGATGTTTTGTTACTGACCAAAGCAGATTTATTTACGTATAATATTTACGTTACAATTTTAATTGTAGATGATTACGAGTCGGAAGAGTTTTTCGGACTGGGAGAAGTAATTAATGTTCAAGATAATTTAATTCAAGTCAGAATCATAGAAATTAATAATAAGCATAGCCAGTTTGCAGAATTTATGGGCAATGACAAACATGTCATTACTAAAATTCGGGTAAAACCATCGGTTTCAAGAGATAAACTACATGAGATATTAGGAGGTACATTTTAATGATAAAAGTCGCTCAAATTATGGATGATGAATACAATAGTGTGGTAATTAATAAAGGGTCTGAACATGGTATAAGGATTGATCAAACGTTTTTGCTGTATGAAATAGGAGAAGAAATTTTTGATCCAGACACCAAGGAATCATTGGGAAAAGTAGAGATAGTAAAAGGAACCGGGAAAGTCACTCATGTTCAAGATAAAATTTCTACTGTAACTTCAGATGAGTACTATTATGAAGTCGAAAAGGCTGCATTAAGCCCTTTCTCAAGTGCTTTTGAAAGGCCGAAAGAAAAAAAGGTGAAAATTCGAAAACCATTTAAAAATCCCAAAGTAGGTGATATTGCAAAAAGAATATAAGTCCCCCTGGCCAACCAGAGGACAACATTTGATTGCAGCATTACGCTGCGTCATTTGTTGATCCTAATAGAATATGAGGTGTAAGATTATACGCACCAGGGAAAAGTCAGGCGGATGCGGAGGGATGAAGGGGAGGAGTTTTAGTTGTCTAGAGTAAAAAGAGAGCATTACGTGCCACAATCATACCTAATTGCTTTTGCA
Source organism: Sporosarcina sp. P17b (assembly GCF_002743115.1). Classification (NCBI taxonomy): domain Bacteria; kingdom Bacillati; phylum Bacillota; class Bacilli; order Caryophanales; family Caryophanaceae; genus Sporosarcina; species Sporosarcina sp. P17b. The sequence continues at coordinate 25,693 of NZ_PDYP01000018.1, forward strand.
AATGAAAAGTGTCAAGTTAATGTATTCGATAAAAGCACTCAGAAGAAATTTATTTCGCACATCGATAAAGTTGCTGCCGAAGGTAAATACTTTCATTTTGAAAATTTCGATATTAATAACGAAGCTGTTAAAACAATGAATGATGAACAGCTTATAGAAAAGTTTTTTTCAACAGCAATAGAAGGAGAATACAAGCAAATACTGGATAGAATTAGATCCAGAATCACTCTAACGAATGAACCAACATTTAAGGTCGCTATTACAGACGAAGAAAAGCAAAAGTTAGCAGTGTTTTTAACAGTACAAATGTTAAGAGTAAAGGATTTTAGACAAACTCTAAAATCGATTTCCGAAAAATTCACACAAGCAATTTCAGAAAATGATACTTTTAGCGAAAAGAAAAGTGAATTCTTAAATGAAATAAATTCTTTAGATGAAAAAGTAACGCAAGCATCCATGATATTCGATACCGACACTATAAGAGACTTTACAGAGGTTATTTTAAATCATTCATGGATTTTTTATTTTAATACTTCAGATGTAGATTTTATTACCTCAGATAATCCGATCGTTAGAAATGCGCATCTTCAGGATCCGCCAAGAAGTTACGGTGGTATTGCATCGAAGGGAGTGGAAATAAATTTCCCTATCTCTCCTAAAATACTTTTGGCTATGTATGAAAAAAGTTATCATCAAGATTTGGTACCCTGCGATAACAGAATAATAATGTTGAGTGATAATAGGTTCGTTGATTATTACAACTTACTTCAAGTGAATAGATCTTTCAAACAAATATACAGTTTAAAAAGCCTAGACAATTTACTAAAGAATACAAGTAAGCATCATCCCAACTCATTAAATATGAAAAGTAAAGTTACTTTATACCATAACGGAAGAGAATACTAGTCCGCCCTGGCCAACCAGAGGACGACATTTGATTACAGCATTACGCTGTATCATTTGTTGTCCTCTTTTTTTATTTCGAAAAAGGAGTGAATGTGAATGGTTATAGCATTTGAAATTGTTTTACTGGTAATCATGTTGTTTTCCGCCGTGGTAGTTGCTGGTGAAAGAGAAAATTCTAATGCGAGAGATGCTGTACTTACAGTTTTTATAGCAAGCACTGCCGCTTTTATTGCGAGTGTGATGTTGTTATGAAAAGCATTCAGGAACAACTCATAGAAAAAGGGCTTGTACAGCCTGTTAAACGAGATATAGAGCAAAAGGATGCTAGGACAAGCAAGAGGCGGAATGAGCGATTGAGTGAGTGGGATTTACGGGATTTGATGGGTTCTAACATGCCAACATACGGACGAGCACGGGGCGGAGCATACAGACAACGATAAGAGGGGGATTTCACATGCTGGATTGGGCAAATGATTTGATAGAACAATATACAGTGGGTCAACTGGAACTAGAAAAGCGAGCAAACGCGCTAGATAGAAAAAGCCGTTCAGACATGGATGATCTAACACAGATCAACAGTATGATTGAAAGCATGTCGTTCTGTATCGATTGGATGGCTACCGGTCGGCAACCAGGTACGTATAGAGGTGCTGAAAAGCGTGCGGTCTATCAACGTCAGTACATCGAAGATATGGATACAATACCCGATATAGCAGAACAGCTTGAAGAAGACCATAAGCACCTGTACATCAGTAAAGAAGAACGTTTGATTCTAGCTGATATATTCGCATCCATGTCACATCGAGAACGTCAATGCTATGTACTGCATGAGGGGCAAGGCATGAGCATGGGAAAGATTGCAGATGAGGTTGGATTGAAGAAGCGGACTGTACAACAGTATATAGAGCGTGCCCGGCAAAAAGTAAGGGAACGAGTTACAGAAAATGTTTCATGACGTACGAAAGACGTACGAAGTCTACGTATATGAGGGGAACCATTAAAGGAGGGGTGCGTTCGTACGATGAATTGCATCCCAACAGCCCCATACATAACGAGTAATAAATAAGAGGATATTCACCTTCTTTGACGAATATTGTCAGTGGAGGTGATGAAATGCGTAGAGATATTGCTTACTCATTAGAGATTGTCGGATCAGGTATAAGAGAAGACTATTATTTTGAGGATAAAAAAGAAGCGTTTGATTCGTATTCAGCTATTGTTAATGCATTCGAAGGCAAGTTAATTACAGAAGTTCCGCCATCTGAAAACGCAGACAAAGTAATTGGCCTTTCGATAATGAAAACTTATTTCGGAGGAGTGCCAAAAGGAGAAATGGCTGATTTTTCTCCGCAATCATTGTTCAAGAGCACTGTTTACGAAGATGTAAATAAAATGGCTCGTGAGTTACATAGAACAAGTGAGAGCGGTATTTACAAATAAATGATTCAAGCATCTCTTCGGAGGTGCTTTTTCTATGCCTAAAAATAAAGGAGTGAGTGGTGATGTGATGTGCCAAACTGGGAAGAAATACAGAAGGAATGGGAAACAACCAAAATAACACTTGCTGCATTGGCCGAAAAGCACGGAGTGAAGCTCGGAACATTGAAGAGCAGAAAGAGCCGTGAAGCTTGGGTTAGAGGACAATCGAATAAAGATGCAACTAAATCACATAAGGATGCAACCCCTACGAAAAGGATGCAACCGAATATGAAGGAATTAGGGCTTGTTGTTGAGTCGGATAACCTGACTGATAAACAACGGCTATTTTGTATTTACTACATTAAGTACTTTAATGCGACCAAGGCTTATCAAAAGGCTTATGAGTGTGCCTACACAACGGCTATGGTTGAAGGGCATCGCCATCTAAGGAATCCTAAGATATCGGCTGTCATAGACCAGATGCGTGAAGAAAAGATGAACGAGAAGAAAATAAGCGCTAGTGACGTACTCCAGAAGTACATCGATATAGCGTTTGCTGACATAGGTGATTACGTAGAAGTTGATGGTGGGTACTCCGTCAAGGTTAGGCCATTAGAAGATATTGACGCATCGTTAATCAGCGAACTGAGTAACACTGAAAACGGAATCAAGTTAAAGCTTGCTGACAAAATGAAAGCACTAGACATGTTGGCCAAGTATACGGACCTACTCTCTGACAACGACAAGAAACGTCTGCAAGAAGAGAAGTTGAAAGTTAGCATCAACAAGACGAACGCTGAAATCGAGAAACTATCCGGCAATGATGATGACGGACCAATCGAAATCATGATTACTCGAAAGGATGATCGCTGATGGTGGCTATACAAAAAGAAGTGAATCCGCATTTTGACAACTTCTTATTCGACTGGGAACAGAAGTTTCAGTTCTTGGTCGGCGGCTATGGATCCAGCAAGTCGTATCATGCAGCGTTGAAAATCATTCTAAAGCTGATAGTAGAAAAGCGGACCGCATTAGTCATTCGGGAAGTCTACGACACGCACAGGGATTCAACGTTCTCTTTATTGAGCGAGATTGTCGAGGAGCTAGGGCTATCTGACCGCATTCGATGCGTAACGTCACCAATGCAAATCAGGTTCCCAAACGGTTCTAAAATCATCTTCAAAGGGATGGACCGTCCGGAGAAGCTGAAATCCATTAACAACGTCTCGCTGATATGGCTGGAAGAATGCTCAGAGGTCAAGTATGCAGGATTCAAAGAGTTGCTAGGGCGTTTACGGCATCCGTCATTGAAACTGCACATGATTCTATCTACGAACCCTGTAGGAGAAGATAACTGGACGTATTTGCACTTCTTCATAGACAAAATCAATAAGCGTTACGTATTGGATGACAAGAGCCTGTATAAGCAGCGCACGATGGTTGTTGGCGATACATACTATCACCATTCAACGGCTGACGATAATCTATTTCTGCCTGATAGCTATATTGAGCAACTAGAAGAAATGAAAGAGTATGATCCAGACCTTCACCGCATAGCGCGGAAAGGTCGTTTTGGCGTTAATGGAAAGCGTGTATTACCGCAATTCCAAATCATGCAGCATGAACAAGTTATGCAAGCGATACAGACAGTTAACAAGCCATTGCATCGAGTGGGCATGGACTTTGGGTTCGTTACATCTTTCAACGCGGTTCTCAGGATGGTTGTGGATTTAGAGAAACATTATCTATATATCTACTGGGAGTATTACAAGCGGGGCATTGATGACGTGCAGCTATTTGATGATCTAAAAGAGTTCGAAGTATCAGGAGAAAGAATTGTGGCGGATTCAGCAGAACCCAAGACTATCTACTATCTGAAAAAGCAGGGCTTGAATATCAAAGGAGCTCATAAGTTTCCTGGATCTCGTCTAGCCAACACGAAAAAGATGAAACGCTTCAAGAAAATCATCTGTTCTGACCGATGTGAGAATGCTATTCACGAAATGGAGAACTTGGTGTACGCAACAGACAAGTTAGGTAACATCATTCCTGACGAGTTCGGGATAGATCCACACACATTCGAAGCTATTTGGTATGGACTAGACGGATATGAGGTAACAGATATAAAAGGAGAAGCACAAGGACGGCCATCATCCACACGCCCACAAGGAAGGAGGAGATAAACTTTGTCAGAATCAACTGTACGAGCAAGAGTGGTCAAAGCTACTGTTTCACCTGAAACCAAACAAATTCATAAAGATGATTTCGAAGGATTATACGGAGCTGATATTCTAACCCCTCCATACAATCTGACTGAATTGAAGTTGATGGGCGAATACTCATCTATCTTGCAGCAGTGCATCGATGCATACAAGACAAACATTGTCGGCTTTGGTATCGAATCAGAATATAAGTTGGATATCAATTCGGATGAAGTCGAAAAGCGCGTTAGAGAAAAAGCGGAAACAGAAAATACACGACTAGGTGAATTCATTCGGTATTTGAATCTGGATGAATCACCTGAATTGATTCTAGGGTATGTGTTAGATGATCGTGAGAAGACAGGGAATGGTTACATTGAGATCATTCGTAACGGTGTAGGTTTGCCTGTTGGAATTGAATATGTAGATGCTCAGTATATGCGCGTCTGCAAAAAGACAGAGGCGGTACAAGTAGCTTACAACATCTTGGAGTATGGCGTAGAGAAGAAAGTGACACGCTCTAAACGATTCCGTCGCTATGTCCAGATGATTGATCAAGAGAAGGTGTATTTCAAAGAGTACGGAGATCCACGCATCATGAATGCTAAAACAGGGAAATTTGAAGATGACACACCTGAAAATTTAATTGCTACTGAAATTTATCATTTCAAGATAGGCAGCGATACGTATGGAAAACCGAGATGGCTTGGTAACCTGATTAGTTTATATGGCGCTCGTAAAGCAGAAGAACTGAATTTGATGTATTTCACGAATGGTCGGCATATACCCGCAGCTATCACTGTGAGTAACGGCCAACTGGATGATGCATCTTATGAAGCTTTACAAGGTTACATGGATGATTTATCCGGTACTAACAATGCACATAAGTTCCTGTTGTTAGAAGTACAGGGGATGGCAACGGAAACTGCATTGAATGGCGAAGAGAAAGTAACGCCTGCTAAAGTAGAAATCAAATCACTGGCCGAAGTGCTACAGCAAGATGCTCTATTCCTAGAATACGATGAAAACACACGGCAAAAGATTCGTTCCTCTTTCCGATTACCGCCTCTTTACACTGGGGAGTCACAGGACTTCAGTAGAGCGACAGCGGACACGGCTCGCAAGGTGACGGAAGAACAAGTATTCCAACCAGAGCGGAAGACGTTGGCACGTATCCTGAACACGTTATTCTTGGAGCCGCTTGAATTTAGTTATGTGAAGCTATCCATCAAAGGTGCCGACTTCCATGATCCAGTAGAGATTGCGAAGGTTTTAGGACCGTTCATACAAGCGAATGCTGTCGCTCCAAACGACTTGCGACCACTGCTAAGTCAGGTGCTTGGAAAGAAGGTTGACCTATTCCCTGATGAATACAACTTGCCGATTCAAGCAGCGCAAAGTCAGCCGAGCTCTTTTGGTGAACTGATTGGAATTACTAAATCAGAAGAACAACAAGAAAACCTGATTGACCTAATGAAAGATATGCGAGATGTCTTGGAGTCGATGCAATCATGACGAGAGTAGATAAGTTGCTTGCTAATATCAATGCATTCATTCAAAAGGCAGAAGAAGGCTCGGAGGATATCACAGCTATTTTGCCTGATGATATTCCCGAACTTCATGAATTGCCCAAGTTAGTAGAAGAATTTGAAGTGCTGACAGCAAAACTATTAAGACAGCAACGGAAGTTCTATCTGGATGCGTTTCAATCATTCGTATCAAAGGATGACGGACTGACACTGGAAGCTATGCTCAATTACTTTCAGAGCAATCTATTTGCTGCTGATGAATTTGCGACACTGTATGGAGTGGAAGCAGCTGTCTTTTTGACGTTAACGACAGAAGGGCTTGCTAAAGTTATCATGGAGTCGATTGATAAGGATGTTCCATTCCAGACACTATCCAAACGAACAACGAACTGGGTGGAATCTTGGTCGAAAGAATTGGCGGATATCATGCAGCTGAATACGCATAAAGCCATTGAATCTGAATTGATAGCCGCTATCCAAAACGGTGAATCGATTCAGCAGGCAGAGTTACGATTGAAGAACCTGCCCGGATTCGACCGCAAACGAGCGAGGGCAACAGCACGAACTGAAATACTGGCTGCATCCAGTCAAGCTAATTGGGAGTCGTTCATGCAATCACCTGCAGTAAAGAGCAAGAAGTGGAAGCATAGTGGCTCGAAAAAGAGCGTACCGCGTCCTACTCACGTTGCTATGGACGGCGAGGTAGTTGGAGTGGACGAGTTGTTCCTGGTTGATGGTGAGTTCGGGATGTACCCGAGAGACACGTCATTCAGTCCAAGGAATCGTGTGAATTGCGGTTGTGTGATTGGTCCTGTTGTGGATCAAGACATTATTCGATTGAGTCAGGAAGAAAAAGAAGAGATTCGGCAGCAGGTGCTTGCTGAATTGAATGAATAAAGGAGTGGCTATTCATGAGCGGTTATAGAAGTTTGCTAGAGAGTAATGAATTGGCAATGAATGTAGCTAGTAGAAAAATGAGTATTCCAAGATTTTTGCGTCGGATTGGACCTGGAACCATTCATGTAAATGGGGAACTTATTGGACAAGCGACGGAGATTGAAATTTGTGAAGACGACATTCGTAATGCTGAAAGGGGGTGAAAGATAAATGGCAAGAGAATTACTGAACGCACAAGTCACTCACGTATCGTATGTTGATAAGGGAGCAAATCAGAAACGATTCTTCCTAACTAAATCAGCCGAGAAACCTACCTTTCAGAAAGAAGTGAAAGTGTTCATTAACAAAGAAGATGAAGCGCAGAAACTTGTTTATGGTGTGGTGTACGAGCCAGATGTAGAAGATTCCCATGAAGACTTCATGACAGCGACTGAAATCGAAAAGGCGGCTCATGGATTCTTAAAGGATGCTCGGAACATTGACACTCAGCATGATTTCAATGCAGGTGTGGGTGAAGTAGTAGAATCCTATATTGCTCCTTCTGATTTAATGATTGGCGAAGAAGTAATCACGAAAGGTTCATGGGTACTCGTTACAAAGGCATCTGATGAAATCTGGGATGCTATTCAGAAAGGTGACTACACTGGATATTCATTAGCCGGAACCGCTGAAACAATCGAAAAGAAGGACCATGAAAAGCCAATTGCCAAAACATCTGATGAAGTTGAACAGGCGAAAGGCTTTTTTGATTTGATGAAAGCTTTCTTTACTGGTGAAAAAATTCAAAAGGGCGAAGTTAGTGATCGTTACGATGACAATCAAAAGCGACGCAACTTGTGGGCTGTTTGGGACGGTATGTCAGATACGTTCTATGATTCCGTTTGGGACAACAGAACTCCTGACGTTGCCGACTTCGAACGACTTGAAGCTGGTGTGCACGACTTCTTGACAATCTTGCAAGAAATTAAATCAACTGACGATATTGCAAAAGCATTGGAGAATAAACCTGGAAAAATTCGGAAGGGGGAAGATGAAATGAAAGCAGAAGACATTCAAAAAGCAGTAACTGAAGCACTTGCGCCTATCACTGAGCGATTAGATGCGATTGAGAAAGAGGTAACACCGAAAGAACCGGAAACGGTTGAAAAGAACGCCGAGCTTGATTCGTTCAAAGCTGTTCTGAAAGAAGCGATGGAGCCTATTTCAACTCGTTTAGAAGTGGTCGAAAAGGCAAGAGGTGTTTCAAATCAGGCAGATCCAGACAATTATCAAGGTGAAGCACCAATTCAAAAAGGATACATGCGCCATTTCGGCTAATGTAAAAGGGGGAAAATGATATGCCAATGAGCAATCAAACAATTTTAAACAAAGAGTCGACAGTAGCAAGCATTAAGAAGAATCTCGATATTCCAATGGCAATCAGTGATGCGGAAGCATTCCTAGTCGATACGATCAATATGGCTTCCACGTTACCAAAACTGTTGCCTATTTATCGCAATGTAGCTGCAGGTAACTTAGATGCGCTTAGTGTTGGGCGTCGTCGCATTCGTCAAGCAGGTAAGGATGACTTGCCAACAGGTACAGGATCCATTGCCAGCCGAAAGATCCCGTATGCAGTTAAGAAACTGAAGTGGGATGAATGGTTACAAAATGATGATGTGTTCTATTCGGTTTCTGCACGTGGTGACAATGCGGAACAGAAAATCATTAGCATGATTCAGCAACAATTCTCGGTGGATCTTCAAGATTTAATCTTTAATGGAGACACGGATGCAGAAGAACCAGTAGGTACACCAGACCCATTCCTTTCTATTCTTGATGGTTTTGTTAAGAAGATGAAAGCGTCGACGTTTAAAACGGAATTAGTTGCAGCAGAACCTACAATCATGGATTTTGTGAATCATATTCAATTGTTGCCGGAGCGTTTCAAGAGCTTCTCAGATGTTACTTGGTTTATTACGCAAAAGACCAACGACAAGCTCGTAGCGTTGATTTCGAATCGTCAAACTGGATTTGGTGACGCAGTATTGCAAGATGGTAAGATTACACGCTTGGCTGGTTATCCGGTAGAAGTTGTCGCAGAAATGCAAGGTGGTTTTGCTGCATTAACACCAAAATCTAACTTGAAGCCTGTTTTCACACGCCAATTGCGCTATATCCGTACAGCTGATGGTGCGACAGCAGCGGCAAAGGATGCGACATATCATGTGTTGTACTCATACTTGGATGCTGTTGTGCGCGAAGTAGAAGCTGTAGCTTATATGACTGGTGACAAGCTCTAAGAAAGGATGATGAATAATGGCTAAAGTACAATATAAACAAAAGACAGGCGTTTTGCACATTGGTGGAGGACGTTTTTTCTATGCTCAAGAACTGGTCGAAGTGACTGCAAAAGAGCGTGATAGTCTTTTGGAATTGTATTCTGACTTAGAAGAAGTAAAAGATTCTAAGAAGGAAGAGCAGGAAGAACAGAAAGAGACGAAAAGTAAGAAGCCGAAGGAGTGATTCCATGATTATTACTCCTCAGGATTTAAAAGATTACAGCGCGTTTGAAGCGGTGAAGGAGCGTGCTGATAACTTACTGAAGTTCGATATACTTGAAGCCGAAGCGAACGTACAGAAGCAAGTTGAAAAGCCGCTCGCTGATTATGTGCCTTTGCCTGCTGAAATACGCCTGGCTATATTGAAGGTGTCTCAGTACTTCGCCTTGATCAATAGTGATGAATCCATATCTAAGGGATACAAGTCGGAGAAAATCGGTGATTATTCTTACACGATTGGAGACGGCTCAAGTCTAACTCTACCGGATGTATCCGTCCTGCTCGAAGATTATGCAAAGGTTGGAGAATCTAAAACAGGCTTCTTCATGAGGGTGCGGCCGTTATGAGTTATTCAAAGCTATTGACTCATCGTTGTGATATCTATCATTTGCAAAAGAAACAGGGGACGGGAGATTTCGGCATTCCGGGTGCGGACTTAGAAGAATCTTACTCCTACGGAGACGCGCCTGATCACGTAAGTGCGCGTTGCTATTTCACCGAACGTAATCAATCGGTTATTCAAGGTGAGCCGAATCCAACGGTTGTTCAGTCATTCTTGGTTCATTTCTTGCCTAATGTTGATGTGAGAGTTAACGATAAAGTGATTTGGAATGAGACGGAATTCAAGCTGCAGATACCACGAAAAATCAAGAATCACCATATCGAAGTGGTGGCAGTCAGGAGTGGGAATCTATGAAGTTTGAAATTGACGGACTGGACGCTTTTCTAAAAGCACTGGATGATGCCTTTAATGGCGGATTAAGGGATGAGATGGCATTATGGCTGGATATGATGGGCATGGAGTTTTTGGACGTGGTACAGGATGAAATCATTGGCACTGGCACGGTCGATACTGGCCGACTGTTGAACTCGTTTGGGAAAGGTGACGGGGATAACGTATGGACCGTATCTGACGGCGGTTTGACGATTGACGTAGGGACAAATGTGAACTATGCCGTTTATGTCAACGATGGGCATATGACCAATCCTGACGGCGTCGAAACGCGATGGGTACCCGGCCATTGGAGTGGCAGTCGGTTTGTATATGAGCCAGGAGCCGATACAGGTATGCTACTCAAGCAACAGTGGGTACCTGGCACGCACTACTGGGATTTCGCATTTGCGATCTTCGAGAAAATGTTTGGTAAAAACTTAGATCAGAAGCTACAGCAGTGGATTGATTCAAATTTTTAAGGGGGTGAGCGGTTGAATCCTGAAGTAGGCTCCATCATGTCGTACTTTTATCAGCTTTTTCCTGTAAAAGTGTACACAAAAGAAGTGCCACAGAATTTCATGGTACCGTCCATGTATTTTCCGATTCCGCAGTCGTTTGATGGGAATGATTCCACTTCGACATTCCTAAAAACATACACGCTACCTGTGAAGCTATTCCACAAGGACGCACAGCAGGCCTATGCTGAAGCGGAACGGATTGCGGATACCGTGAGGTGGAAACGAGGACAAATCCCTCTGATCAATCCAGATGGCAGTTCAGCAGGTGGTTTTGTCCGGATCAACCGGATTGATGTTAGACAAACAGAAGGCGCAGTCACGTTGCTAGTCAATTGGGATAGCCGCTATCATTATGACCGTCCAGAGCATGTGCCGCTCGAACATTTCAAATTAAATAGTGGGGTGAAAAGATGACGAAAGAAAAAACAAAAAAAGAAGTCGTAGAAGAGGTTCCTGTCGCTGTTCAAAGCGAACCGCGGGAGTCTCTTTTTTATATCCATCAGTTGCGGGAACACAGCCGGGAATTATTTGGCGTGAAGCCGGAAGTGTTGGACGGTGTATTCCGAAATTATCCGACAAATCAAGTGACGAAATCGGTAGCTAAGAAAATGATTGATACGTTCCTAAATAAAAAAGTCGGAAAGAAAAAGGAGGGTGAACTATGAACGGTGGAACTTTTGAAAAAGGTGTAGAGAAGATTCTAGCAGGTATTTATTTCCGTTTTCGTTCTGCGGCCAAGAAACGTGCGCAGATCGGCGAACGCGGTACAGCAGCCCTGCCGTTTGTCTTGAGTTGGGGAAAGCCAAAAAGCTTTATTGCCATCAACGAAGACAAAGACACAGTGAAATATCTGGGTGCTGAAATTGACGATCCTTCCCTGCTACTTGTAAAAGAAGCGAAGAAGGAAGCGAAGACAGTCCTGGTCTATCGTCTGAATGAGGGGACACAGGCAACGGCTGAACTAGGAACAGGTGTTACTGCTACTGCAAAGTACGGTGGAGAGCTTGGAAACAAGTTGCAAATTCGAATTGCTGAAAACGTACTGGATCCTGCTAAAAAGGATATCACCGTATTCCTCGGTCTGCAGCGTGTCGTCAGGCAAACAATCGAAAATATCACTGATTTTCAGGTAAATGATTATGTTGAATTGTCTGGCGCCGGCCCGCTAGAGCTGACTGCAGGAAAATTTCTTGTTGGCGGCGCGAATGGCGAAGTGACAAACGAGGACTTCATGGATTTTATGGATGCTGCGGAAGTGGAGTACTTCGACACGATTGGTCTGCCAGTTGATGATGACGAAGAGCTAAAAGCAGTGTTTGCGTCATTTGTGAAGCGTCTTCGCGATGAGTCGGGCATCAAAGTGGGCGGCGTGATGGCGAATTACGCAGCTGACTTTGAAGGAATTACTAACGTGACGAATAACGTGGCAATTAAAGTTCCCGGTGCCGTGAAAGGGCAGTTCATTGAGCGTGAGCTGACAACTGCCGAATCAGTCGCTTGGGTTACCGGAGCCAGCGCAAGTGCTTCTTCTCTGAAATCACTAACGTTTGTGGAGTATGAAGGCGCAGTGGATGTGCCGGTGCGAATGGATACTTATGCGAAAGAAGATGCAATCCAGAACGGAGAATTCATTTTCTCTTATGATCCGAGGGACAAGGAAGTCACGGTTGAAATGGATATCAATTCCTTTACATCCTTCACAGACGAAAAGGATAAGCAATTCTCTGACAACAAGATCATGCGTGTGCTGGATGGCATCAACAATGATGTAACCCGTGAGATTAAACATGCGATTAAAACTCGCAACAAAGCAAACCGGAGCATTGGGACAGATGGCGATGGAGCCCAATATATTCGGACGTTAATCACTGTGTATATGAATGAGCTTCAGAAAGAAGGAGCTATCAAGAATTTTGATTCAAATACAGATATCGACATTCGCATTACGGAAGATGGCGACGGGTTCTATATTGGGGTTCATGCGCAGCCAGTTTATGCAGCGAAGAAATTCTATATCGACACCACTATTTCACAGGAGAGCGCGATTGCAGCATAATCGCCTCTCTTTTTTGTATGCAGAAAAAGGAGGGAAATGACTGATGACTAGCAAAATGAGATCGTTTAACACGATCAGCGGTAAAGAAGGCCGTTTGTTCCTAGATGGTGAAGAGCTCGCTTATATCAAGGAATTCGAAGCAACGATTGAAAAAAACAAGGTAGAAGTTCCGCTTATGGGCCGCCGCATGATGGGCCATAAGGCAACCGGGGGCAGCGGTACAGGAACGGCTACTTTCTACAAGGTAACATCCAAATTCGTTCGCATCATGATGGAATACGCAAAGGGCGGTCCGGATCCGTACTTTACATTCCAGTCCGTGCTGGATGATGAGGGTTCTGGTCGTGGTACGGAGCGTGTCACATTGTATGACGTAAACTTTGATAGCGCTAAAGTGGCCAGTTTGGCTGCTGAAGGTGATCCAGTCGAAGAAGAAGTGCCGTTCACATTTGAAGATATCGATATGCCTGAAGAATTGGAAGATGACTTTAACTGATCAAGAGCGAAGAAATTCGCTCTTTTTTACATACCAAAAACAAAGGAGAGATTGACATGACAGAAAACAAACAAGCAATTGAACATAACGAGGAAGTAGAACACGAGGAAATGGAACTATCACAGGTAGTGAATGACTTATCATTCTTCCTGCCAGAAAACGTGGAAGAAACGGAAGAAGTAGCGCGTCCTGTATCCAGACGTTTCAAAGATAAAGAAGGCAAGGTTATTCCATTCCGTTTTAAAGCTATTTCGACAGCCAGGGTAGAAGAAATCGAAAAGATGTGCATGGAGCCGGTTTACACTGGTTCCCGAAAGAAGAAAGTCGGAGAGCGATTGAATCAAGCTCGTTACATGGCGCTGATAGCGGTGGAAACTACATTGTATCCAAATTTCCGCTCTGCAGAATTACGTAAGGCTTACAAGCAACAGGACCCAATAGAAGTAGCGAAGAAGATGTTGCACGTAGCAGGTGAGTATGCAGAATGGCTTCACGCAGCAAACGAAATCAACGGTTTTGACGACACGCTTGAAGATCTGGAAGAAGCAGCAAAAAACTAATCGAGGAGGGGAATAAAGAAGCCGTCTATTTTTATTTTCTGATGATGGAAAAGAATTATGCCCCTTCTGATTTACAAGAATGGCGTGAAGCTCCACGCGGTTTTAAAGCGCTGATGAACGCTTGTATCAGCTATAAGCTCGAACAGCTAGAAAAAGAGCGCACTGAACTTGAAAAGATGAACAAGAAAGGAGGTAAAAAATAATGGCCAAACTGACTGCTCGTTTTGATATGAAGGACAATATTTCGGGCAAGATGCGGACGATTCGCGGCGAAACAGAACGACTGGCAAGGGCAAGGGACCGTTTAAATAAGCCAGTTCGCATGTTGATCACCGTGCGAGATCGGGCTACCTCTGCATTGAGAAGATTCGATACCTTTGCTGCTCGTAGATTTCCCAAAATGCGGTCTTTGACCATCCGGGCTATTGATCGGGCTTCGCCTGTTATTACGAAAGTTGGGCGGCTCGCTCGCTCTTCACTTGGGAAAGCATACCGAATTACAATACGGGCAAATGACTTGGCCAGCCGTACTATTCGAAATGTCTCCAATTTTACTCAGCGGAATGTGCCCAAAGCTGTCAGCACGTCAATTCGTGTAGTTGACCTTGCGACACGTCCACTGCGAGCAATTGCCAGTGCTGCGACTTCTACGCTTGGTCTATTAGGTGTAGCTGGAGGAATCGGCGGAGGTATCATCATACCAATCAAAATGGTAGCGGATAGAGAAGACCTGACCACCTCATTCGAAGTAATGCTAGGCAGTAAAGGCGCTGCAGATAAGCGAATGAAGGATTTAACAGAGTTTGCGGGAAGAACACCGTTAACGAGAGATGAAATATTCAAATCAAGTCGTATTCTTCAGACGTTTACTGGTGATGCATTGGCGACATCGAAAGGCATGGAGTTAATTGGTGACGTTGCGGTCGGGACACAAACTGATTTAGAAGAGACAGCTATGTGGTTCGGGCGGCTGTACGATGGTATCGATTCGGGACGACCAGTCGGTGCGGCTACAAGTAGACTACAAGAGATGGGTGCTATTAGTGGAGCAGCTAGGCAGCGAATTGAAGATCTAGCTGAAAGTGGCGGAGACATCAAGAAGTTATGGCCAAAAGTTACGAAGGAATTCGGCAAATACAATGGCATGATGGAAAAGATGTCTGGAAACATGAACAACTTGCTATTAGGACTGAAATCGTTTGTCGGTAACTCTATTCTGATGCCTTGGGGTGAAGGATTACGAGATGTATTCAAACCCGCATTACTTTCATTTAGGAAGTGGCGTGGAGAATATTCTTTCGTTTTATCTGATATGTCAAGACAACTGAAAAAGTCAGGATCTGTTTTTGCAAAGAACTTACTCAATCCGTTTAAGCCGGCTTTTAATTTCATTGGAGATCAAATGAAGATACTATTCCCTGGAGAAAATGCAGCTCAGGCTATGGCTAGGATGAAGCCGGAAGAGTTTAAAGAGTGGAACCAAACGATGAAATTGAAATTCGAGGAAGATCCGGCTTTTAAAGCTCGCTTTGACTCCTTGGAAAAATACCGTGATATGACATTTGAAACACGCTGGCGTTTGGTGGTCGATACCACGAAGGATGCTATTGGTGAATGGTGGGAAACAAAAGGTAGAGACAAAGCAGAGGGTGTTGGTGAAGGTATCGGTAGTGCGTATGGAGGTTTCATTCGTTCTGCGATTATCAGCGTGTTAGGCGGAGAAGCTGAAAAGACGGGGAATCCGTTTATTGATGCTGGTATTACTTCAGGTAAAAGTTTTATTACTGGATTCCTTGAAGCGATTGATCCGGTTGATCTTTCTATGAAAATCGGTGCGAAACTGAGAGATATAAATGTTGTTGCTGCTAAGTCTGCTTGGGGCCATGCGACGGGAAATGAAGAACTACAAAAGTCGGGTTCCATTGGCGGTGCGTTGATAGTAGATGCTATTGCACTAGGTATGGGAGCTACTATTTTAACAAAGTTCAAACCGATTAAAGACGTACTAAGTTGGGGCTTGGACAAGACGATTAGAAGAGGGAAGGGCAAAAATGGCGTCGATAAAGCAGGAAATGCATCGGGGGGAAATACCGGTGGCAGAACTACACCTACTCCTATAGTAACTCCTACAAGAGATCCTTATGCGGAAGCAATGAGGGATAGGAAGAATAACCCTAAGCTTAAGAGTAAAGGTCCTTTTCAACGACAAAATTGGCCAGGAGCAGCACCACAGTCTGCTCCATATCCTAAGTGGTTTGACAAATTGCTTGATAAACGAAGTAAGAAAATGAAACTGCCAAAGCAAACGACTGTGCAAAGTCAATCTCCATCTCAAACAGTGGTTAATGATATTCCTAAGAAGTCACCTCTTTCTAAGCTGCCGAAAAGCCTAGATAAATTCAGTAAGTTAGGAAGACGAATACCCTTACTTGGTGGAATTCTTGGAGGAGCCTCTATTTTAGCGGCACCAGAAGGAACAAAAGCTAGAACTGCAGGTGGCGTTGGTGGAATGCTTGCAGGAGGAGCGGCAGGAGCGGCTGGTGGAGCAGCTTTAGGTTCTGTAGTCCCTGTAATAGGTACTGGTATCGGTGGTATCTTGGGCGGTCTTGGTGGAGGAATCTTAGGTGGTATTGGCGGCGAAAAGATAGGTGATTGGGCAGGCAAAAAATTTGGTGCTAAAAAAGCAAAAGCGAATGAATTAGAACCTGCTACTGACGGAGTTGGTGGTAAAATGCCAGACTTTACAGCAATGAATCAACACGTCCAAACACTCACTGCTACATTGGCAGGGATGTCAGATAAGGCTCAAGGCGCTGCTCATAATATTGAAGCTTTGACCATGACCACTGGTGAAGCATCCGGCTGGATCGCCGGAGCATTCTATCCGTTGCAAGGTGCCACTGATGGGTTGAGTCATAATCTCAATGCTATTACTATGGTGACCGGAGAAGCGTCTGGGTGGGTTGTAGGAGCTTTCTATCCTCTCCAAGGAATGACAGACGGCCTGCAACACAATATTAGTGCGATCACCATGGTAACAGGCGAGGCATCCGGTTGGATTGTTGGTGCCTTTTATCCGTTACAGGGAGCAACGCAGGGACTCGTGCACAACATTAGTGCAATGACAATGGTCACTGGCGAAGCGTCTGGCTGGGTAGTGGGCGCATTCTACCCGCTACAAGGCACGACAGCAGGATTGGTTCATAATATCAGTGCATTGACCATGACAACAGGAGAAGCAGCAGGCTGGATTGCAGGCACATTCTTCCCGCTACAAGGCGCAGGGGCAATGCTAACGCAGAACACTTCTGCCTTGGGTCTCATACTCGGAGAATCTACGGTGATTGTAGCTGGAGGATATCTACCGCTGGCTGCTTCGGGGGCCATGGCTAATCAAAACACTATGGCTCTCGGTATGGTACTGGGTGTAGCATCCGTTATAGTGGCTGGGGCATTCATGCCTTTGGCTGGATCCGGTCCCATGTTACACGGCAATACCATGCGACTTGCTTCCATCCTTGGACAGGCCTCTGGCTGGGTATCCACACTGAACGGAATCCAGAGCGGGGCGGCTGCAGTTAAATCCGCCCTGAGTAACTTAGCTGCTCGTATCGCCAGTGTACCGACTCCTACAGTCAGTGCCCCAGGCGGTGGCCCTAAAGCATACGCAAAGGGTACCAAGTTTCACCCTGGTGGTGACGCAATCGTCGGTGACGGTGGCGGAGAGGAATTAATGCGATTCCCAAGCGGACGCATGGCGCTCTCGCCGGCGACTGATACCCTCCTGAACCTACCTAGAGGAACAGAGGTGCTTTCACACCGTGATACGGTCGCTTATTTGAATCAAGCCCCTGCTTATGCGGAAGGTATTGGATTTGAAGAAGAGCGAGCTGCACTTTCTGAAGGTCAGGTTCGTGCTGCTACATCCTCTTCAACAGGAGGGGGCGGCTCATCAAGAGGCGGTATCCGTGATGTCAAGGTAGAAATCACCGGTGACAACTATTATTCAAACGATATGGATGCTGAGAAAGTCGGGAAAACGGCTTATGACTATATTCGAAAGGCTTTATTGGCCGAAGAATTCGAGGGAGGAGAGATGGTGATCGATGTCTAAAAGCAAATATGAAATGTGGCTGACGTTTGGCACCGGGAAAGAAAAGTTACGCTTTCCCGTCATGCCAGGCGTTTTAAACGTGAGTAACGGCTCTGATAACGAAAGCGTGATGATTTCAAAGCTTGGCGAAGTGACGATTATTCAGGATCCTACCGCAAAAACTTTTCATTTCAGCTCGTTCTTTCCGCGTGGGGAATCCCCTTTGACAGAATATACAGGGATTCTATATCCATGGGATTATATCAAAATGATTGAACGATGGAAGAACAGCGGCAAGCCCGCTCGCTTCATCGTGACAGGCACACCAATCAACTATGCTGTCTCTATCGAGGATTTTCCGTATCGCGAAGGTGAGAAGGATGTAGGGGATTATGATTTCGAGTTGTTGCTCAAGGAGTACCAATTTATTGAACGGCGCAAGATGCCGAGAACGCAGAAGAAACCGACTAAGACCAGGCCGAATACCAAAAACGTTCCTAAATCACACACCGTGAAAAAGGGAGAGACACTGATTACGATTGCTCGAAAGTACTATAACGACAGTAAGCGTTGGAATGACATCTGGAAGCTGAATAAGGCCGCGCTGATCAAGCGGGATAAACGCAATCAGAAACAGCCCGGCCGCTGGATCCATATTAGTTTCAATCTGAGGTTGCCGTCATGATGGAGCTATTTTTGGTTACACCTAAAGAAGTAGTGGAAATTCCGACAGAGTCTATTAAGTGGTCTGGGAAGCGTTACAATGCCGCTCGAAAAATCGAAGCCAGGATACTTGTCAAGCATAATACAGGACACAAGATTGTGAAAATCGAAGAGGGTGACACGCTGCTGTTCAAGTGGTTCAAAAAAGAGCTGTTCCGCGGAACTGTCTTTGCAAGGGGCCGAACTAAAGGTGGCATGATGACCGTGGTAGCTTATGACATCATGCAGTACCTTTTGCTCAATGAGACAGCACGTGTATTTGTCAATAAGCGAGCAGACCAGATTGCCACCACTCTGCTGAAAGAATTCGAAATACCGATCGGATCTATTGTAAATACAGGGCACGTCATGAAAACACGGACTCACAAAAACGAGACCAACCTGTATGACATTATCCTGGATGCAATGATCGAAACGCTGAAGTCCTCCAGCAAGCGATTTCGCATGTATTCGCAAAAGGGCAAGTTTATGCTACGTCCGCTCGAACTGCCGGATGATGTATGGGTCCTAGAAACAGGCGTAAATATTGAAGATTATAACTACACGACCAGCATCGAGGAAACAGCTACGCAGGTAACTATGGTGGCCGGCGAAGAGAAAAAGCAGATCTCTGTAACCGTAAAAGACGAAGAAGGAAAGAAAAAATACGGTGTCCTTCAGTACTATGAGAAGGTTACGGACAAGGTCAACAAGGCGCAGCTGAAGAATCGTGCAGATAAAGCGCTAAAGCGCAAGAAAGGCGTCAAGAAGGAACTAACGATTGAAGCTAGAGGGATTCCTGATCTAATAAGCGGCGAACCAGTGCGCGTCATTGAGAAGGAAATTGAACTGAACAAGATCCTCTATATTGATAGCGATGTGCACGAGTTTTACGGTAATCGCCACGTCATGTCACTTGTTCTGATCGACAATAAAGCCATGCCGGAGGGATCCTGATGTTAGATATTATTAAAAGAAATGCGTTGAAAGGCGTAAATGCTAACAGCCCGGTCGAATTGATGGGAGCTATTGTCACGCAGGCGCCACCTGAATTGACCATTCAATTAAAAAACGATTCCAAGCTGCCAATCCCGAAAGAAATCATCATTGTAGCAGAGCATCTTACCCGGCATAAACGCAAAGTGCAGATAAAAAGCAGTGATATCAAAGATTTTACAATGTCGCCCGATAAAGATGTCCATGGATACGAAGCAATCGACATAACAGAAGCCGAAGTCACATTCTTAGATGAGCTAAAAGCGGGTGATGAAGTGCTGGTTACCGCTTTGCAAGGCGGCCAGGCTTATTACATTGCAGATCGGGTGGTCAGGTATGAATAAAAGAGGTGATAGATATGAGTATTTCGCCTGAAATTGATGTAGATGGCTTTGAGTTTGACGAAAATAGTCCACCGGAACCGTCTGCCACTTTTCGTTACGACTTTAAAACAAATCGAATTACAAGTGAAATCATAGACGGAATAGAAGCGATTGAGCAATTTATCTACTTAACACTGCGGACCCGGCGCTTTATTCATCCGGTCTATCCAGATGAAATCGGCGAAGAGGTCCACGAATGTGTTGAAAATCCAGAGAATACAATCGCCTTCAAAAAATCTGAAATTCCTCGCTTAATTGAAGAAGCATTGATTTATGATGACCGAATCGAGCGGGTGTATGAATTCAGTATTACGGAAAAAGAAGATTCGTTATATGTGAGTTTTGAAGTCGATACGGTAGAGGGCTATCTATCGATCCAGGAGGTGTATTGATGTTCGAGCATAAGACATTTGAGCACCTGATGGAGAAGTCTTTACCCGAGATTCCACTGCACTTGGACAAGCGGACCAGCAGTATTATCTATGCAGCTGTTGCCGTCAATAACATGGAAATGGCAGAGATGTATATTTGGCTGGATCGGATACTAAAATTAGCCTTTGCGCAAGATTCTAGCGGCGAATGGCTGGATAAAAGAGCGCGTGAAGCGGGAGTCGAGAGAAATCCGGCGGTAAAGGCAAAAAGAAGAGCATCGTTCAACATTCTGGTAGAGAATGGGGAACGTTTTTTTGTTGATGATTTGTTTTACCGGGTTATCGAGAACGGAATGGTTGAATGTGAAGAAGAAGGTACGATTGGCAACCAGCCGCCGAATGATTCGGAACTTTTGCCAGTCAGTAATATTCCTAAGCTCGAAACTGCGATTCTTGGAGAAGTCGTTATTCCAGGAGAAGAAGAGGAATCAGACCTGTCTCTAATCGAACGTTTTTTGATTGAACGAAGACGCAAGGCTACCAGTGCCAACAAGGCTCATTATAAGAAGTGGGCTGAAGAAGTCGAGGGAGTAGGCAAGGCCAAAGTCTTCCCGTTGTGGGCAGGAGATGGCACCGTGAAAGTCATCATTGTAAATTCCGAAATGAAGCCTGCTTCTCCTGAGTTGGTTCAGGATGTCAATGACTATATTGATCCAGTACCAGGCATGGGAGAAGGTCAAGCGCCTATTGGAGCGACCTTGACAGTCGAAAGTGCGAAGAATAAAGAAATCACTATTCGTGCGAAGGTTTCTTTACGTGGAAACACGATTGAAGCTGTTTCTGCTGAAGTGGCAGAAGAATTGAAGTTGATGTTTAAAGGCTTGTCATTTAAGGACTTGCCCTTAAGCGAAAAAGCTACTGTTAATGTAGCAGCAGTCAGCAATATTCTTTACGCAAACAAGTGGATCAGCGACTATTCAGATGTGTTGATCAATGGACTTGCTGCTAACTTGGAGCTCGAAAACGTAGAAATACCGTACTTATTGGCGGTGGATCTCTATGAATAGATTGGAGCGGATGAAATCTTATCTTCCCGAACATTTTGCGAAGTCGCCTGAAATCATAGCGATTTTAGAAGATGGTGACCGGCGTTTTAACGAGATGGATAGCGCGATGGATGATGTGCTAAATCAGTTTTTTGTTGAAACGGCTACATGGGGGTTGGATAAGTGGGAAGAAGAGTTGGAGATACTGCCTTCTGGCACTGAATTTGAGGAAAGACGTAAGCGGGTATTCAGTAAATTAATCAGCCAAACGCCGACGCATTACAAAGCAATTGAAAATGAAATCAATCGCTTTTTAAGTGAATCGACTTCTGTAGTTCGTTTGATTAAGGGAAGATATGCAATGCGTATCTCAGTTCCTTTGGCAGAATCAATCGATCATTCTTATTCTGATATAAAAAACAAAGTTGAAGAGATTAAACCTACACACCTAAGGGCTCTTTATTATTTCAATGAAACAGTCAAGCTTCCTAAATTACCAAGCATTCTTTCTACCTGCTTGGTGAAAATGGCTTTTTCGTCTGTTCCTTGGATGCAAGCGGGCTTTGGTTCGCAAGGCGAAACTATTCAATTAGACGGTTCTTACTTATTGAACGGAGAAAGGTTTTTAAATGGATTTTATAACAAAGACGGCCCGGTGCATCTACAACGGATCAAACTGAAGCTGAATGTTCGGCATGGTTTCGGCTCCTATCTAGTCAACCTGACTCCTTCTCTGGATGGCGAGTTTCACTTAGATGGGAAAATTCTACTTCAGAATGAGCCACAAACAGCAAGATTGCCCATCTTGCATGATACCAACATGCGCTACCAGCAGCGAGAAGTCATCAATGTATCGCAACGACATGCAGCGCCTATAAAAATTTCTTCGGCTTGCCGAACCGGTATTACTACATTAAATGGCCAAGTCGCGATGGATGGCTCCATCCCCTTAGACCAAGCCCTGTCAACGCACGGCGGATTATTTCGCGTTAAGAAAGCAGGAGCCGTAGTAGAGGAGGTGGCAATAGGATGAACGTAAAGAATGAACCGGTATTCCAGTCAGAACTACGTGTGGTCAAAAATGGAAAAGTCACAGAAAAAGAAAGAGGTGAAGTGAAAGATGACAAATGCGATCACAACGATAAAGGCTAGAGAAAAATTTGCAAAGGCACACGGTGGCACTACTCCATTGCCTGCCATTACACATGTGGGATGGGGGACAGGTGGTCATGATCCAGTGACCCGACAACCGATAGTTCCTACTGCTGATGTGAATGCAATCCCTGGCGAAGTTATTAAAAAGGAAATCAACGGCATTGAATACCCGGTACCCACAACATTACGAATATTTGTGGATCTGCAGTTTTCCGAAAGCGGAGATGCAGATATTTCTTGTTGCGGCCTGTACGATGCAGCAGGCGACTTGGTAGCTTGGAAAACGTTCAAACCCAAAGGGATGGATGATGAAACGACATTAGAAATCGATTGGGACGAACAGTTCTAATTTCTAGAAAGGAGAGAATCACATGGCAAATCAAGAAATTCATGAACCAACAAATTACAGTCAAGAAATTCGTAAGTTGCTAACAACTGATCCTTCACACGCAGATGTATTTAACCCATTGTTTGAGCGGCTGATTAATAATGATGTGTTCCTAAAGACTTTGACTGAACGCTTGATTCAGGAACATACCCACAGCGGAGCGGATGGTGAAGGCTCACAAATTCCTTTGGCCAATATTAAAATGCCGGTCGGTGAAGGAGAGATTGTAACCGACAAAGAATTAGCTCATCATATTAACGAACGGAATCCTCATGGTACTCGAGCTGTTGATGTAGGGGCTGCTTCTTCACAAGAGGTTGCTACGCATTTGGCGGAAAGTATGCCACACCGAACAGCAGATGGAAACTACAAATACGGATTTAAACCAAACGCAAATGAAGATGGTTTAATTTTTGTTTATGAGGAGGTTTAATAATGCCGGAAATTAATTTACCTACATCCGAC
>NZ_PDYP01000019.1:0-40390 GCF_002743115.1 Sporosarcina sp. P17b
AGTCATTAGGAGATAGATTAGGTCGTTGCTCGAGATTGGCTTGTTCATTGAAAGTAGTGAGGGTCATGCTTTGGACTCGCGCAGGCACGTGGGGGATTGCCTCCAGCCATGAGCCAACTAGCGGTGGAGCTTTGCTAGCTGTCTCATGGCCACGGCCTACCCCGCAGTTGTGCCTGCGCTACTAAGTGGTTAGCAAGTTTGTTTGTGGTTTATAGGAGATAAAACCAGTGACGGGGTAGTACTAGTTCCTATTCTTTCAAAACAAGTATCTGATCTGACTTACACACAATTTAACGTAGGCGGCTGCCAGTGGTAGGCGTAGTAATGAGACAGACAGGCGCACTTTCCTGTCTGGCTCATTGCGGAAGCCATCCACCACCGCCGAAGTGGGGCCAATGACCGCCCCACTTATATTGCCAGTCAAACGACAACCTAATTACTCGAAAATAAAAAAAGCTACCAGATTACTGGTAGCTTTTCAGTGTATTATGAGAAATACTTGTTTACTTGTTCAAATACATCAGATTCCATGACAACTTTGCCATATTCCTCTATACGATGAATAGACATCTTAGACACCGCGCCGTATTCTGTAATCATACTGGAAATGTCCTTCGAACGCTTCTTCTCGATTAGAGAATAATCGAAGCGTAAGTTGAGATAATAACGATCCTCGAATGCATATAGTTGCGATTCAAATTCGTCTTCGAGTGAAATCATCTTGCTTGCCAATGGTATGATCTGGTCAAACTCGTTAAAGACAAATACTCTATTTGTAATCTGCGACTCTTCTTCACTTTCTTCTTCATCAGAGTCATTAATCGCATCAAAAATCGGATCGAATAATTCTTCTGGGTCTTCAATTCCAAATGGGAACTGTGAAGATTCAGCGTTCTTCGGAAGATGTGCACGAGTTACAATTACTTCAATGCCTTCATTCATCGCATTGACTTGGATCCAAAGCGGTCCCTCTACTTCGAACTCTGTATCGTCACCAAGTTCATCCATCATGTCCCAAAAAAGTTCTTCACTCTTGTCGCGATTATACCAGACGTCTTCTTTACTAAAACCACGGGCTTCGATATCTCCATAGGATAAATAAAACTTTACCGTGTTTTCATTAATGCGCTCTATTTCCATCCCTTATCTCTCCCTTCTGTAGAACAGGCCCTCCCCTGTCATATACTAATACACACTTGCAATGCTTATTACTACTATATGTCGGCTCCGACGTATTCGTAAGGGTTTCTTGTATATCATTAAAACTTTGTCAGCATTGAAGTGGTTAACTTAGAGGAATACAAGGGAATATCAATTCAAAAAAGCTGATAGGCACAATTGTATCCCGTGTCATCCCTATCAGCTTTTGTTATTAAGATTAGTTTACCATACGCCGCGCTTCGAGCAGCTGATAGGCTCTAACTTTTCTCGGTAGGAAACGACGAATCTCATCTTCATTGTACCCTACTTGGAGTCTTTTTTCATCTAGAATGATTGGTCTTCTCAAAAGACCAGGATGTTCTTGGATCAACTCATATAATCTTTGAAGTGGAAGACTTTCCACGTCAACATTTAATTTTTGGAATATCTTGGATCGTGTTGAAATAATTTCGTCAGTACCATCTTCCGTCATGCGAAGAATTTGTTTGATCTCTTGAATATTCAATGGTTCAGAGAAAATGTTACGCTCTGTATAAGGAATCTCATGTTCCTCCAACCATGCTTTTGCTTTTCTACAAGATGTACAACTAGGCGATGTATAAAGTGTGACACCCATTTATTGACACGTCCTTTCCTACGGCTTACGCACATTAGATTTAGTGTATTTGCAATTCATGTAATTCACTTTAGAATTATTATAATTAATGTCTATACTGTTCATTATACACACATTCATTCTCAATTAATATAGTTTTTCAAAAAAACTTATTCATATTGCAGAATTTCTTATTTTTCAACAAACCAGTCAAGAATCATGATGTTTTCTGCGATAAATGAACATCTTCTACTTTTATACCCAGTGCTGAAATGTTTTAAACATTTCATTTGTAAATAATTGCATTCTCATTTAGAAATTAATTCTGCTAATTATTGGTTCTCTTTATAGTACGTACAGGTGTACTAAAAGGTTTCATGTTATTCAAATCTTTTTCGTTTTCCTCAAATGAAAGTTGCATTTTTCAAAAAGTATCGATATAATTTTAAGCAATAAGTGAACGGCACTGAAGGAAAAAGTATTTTTGTAACGGTTTTTGTAGAGAGCTTGTATAGGGTGAGAGCAAGTAAAACCGCACAAAAAGAATGGGCTCCTGAGCTTGATGGATGAATACAGTACTCCATCACGTCTTCCCGCGTTATGGGAATTGAGCGGCTTTTATTAGCAATTCGGGTGGTACCACGGTTACCTTTCATCAATCGTCCCTATTTATAGGGGATGACTGATGTTTTTTTATGCCGTTTTTCACGCACGATACAGGCTAATCTGTTATAGCCTGCAATTAAAGGAGGAAATACAATCATGAAAACAATTTTTTCAGGTGTACAACCAACAGGTGTCATCACATTAGGAAACTATATTGGCGCATTCCGTCAATTCGTTGAGCTTCAAAATGACGAAGACTGCATTTTTTGTATCGTCGATCAACACGCAATTACAGTGCAGCAAGATCCGGATGATCTAAAACAAGCAATTCGTTCATTAGCCGCTACCTATATTGCAAGCGGAATTGATCCTCAGAAATCCACTTTATTCATCCAATCAGAAGTTCCAGCACATGCACAAGCTGGATGGATCATGCAATGTATTTCATATATCGGTGAACTTGAGCGCATGACACAGTTTAAAGACAAATCAGATGGAGCAGAAGGTGTATCTGCCGCACTTCTTACCTACCCTCCATTAATGGCTGCGGACATTTTATTGTATAACACGGATATCGTTCCCGTCGGAGAAGATCAGAAGCAACACTTGGAATTAACAAGGGATTTAGCAGAGCGCTTCAATAGCCGATACGGGAAAGTATTGACCATTCCGGCCGTTCGTATTCCTAAAAACGGAGCTCGCGTAAAATCTTTACAAGATCCATTAAAGAAAATGAGCAAATCCGATCCAAATAAAAAAGCAACGATCACGATTTTGGATACACCAAAAGAAATCGAAAAGAAAATCAAGAGCGCTGTAACAGACTCAGAAGGTATCGTGAAATTCGATGTAGAAAACAAACCAGGTGTCTCCAATTTATTAATCATCGAATCTTCATTAAGTGGAATGTCCATCGAAGAATTAGAAGCAAAATACGAAGGCCAAGGCTACGGAGCATTTAAAATGGGCGTCGCGGATGCTATCAACCAACATCTAGCAGGTATCCAACAACGTTACCATGAACTAATCGACTCCCCTGAACTCGACGAAATCCTCGACCAAGGAGCCGAAAAAGCAAACACCATCGCCTCCGCCACCCTTAAAAAGATGGAGGCCGCGATGGGCTTGGGACGTACACGGTAAGCAATAAAAACACAACCGCAATCACTAGCATCAAAAAATCAGTCGACTGCAAAATGAAAACTAAAATCTGTCGATAATCATAACCAAGCGCTGAATAATTCAAGTAAAACAACAAATTAGCCAGCGTCACCACAATCACACAATAACTACAAACAAATATAAAAAAACGCGTCACCGACATCTCGTCCTTTACACCTTTTCTCCATCCTATGTTCAGAACAGGTGTAATAATACAAGTCTTAACCCCAATAACCAAAAACGACTGAAAACATCTCCACAATCATTTCAAAGGAGCTTGTCTTCAGTCTTTTTGGTTTGGGTTTGGGTTTGGGTTTGGGTTTGGGTTTGGGTTTGGGTTTGGGTTTGGGTTTGGGTTTGGGTTTGGGTTTGGTTTGGGTTTGGTTTGGGTTTCATTTTGACTTTGATTTTAATTTTGAGTTTAAGTTTTAATCCATCATTATTCTATTGGTAGAACAATACACTAGTTTACCGTAAGTGGAAGGCGGCGACTCCCGATGGATCAGCCCGATCAGGTGAGACAACCAAAAGAGAGCGCAGCGAACTGGTTGGCTCACCGCGGGCCCATGGGAAAGCGTCCGCCTGGAACGTCGGTAAACGGTGCCCTTCCACTCACCAACGAACTTGAACTTGAACTTGAACTTGAACTTGAACTTGAACTTGAACTTGAACTTGAACTTGAACTTGAACTTGAACTTGAACTTGAACTTGAACTTGAACTTGAACTTAAGCTTCTCCAATAAAAAAAAGCAGAAAGAGTCAAAATCGACCCTTCCCACCTCCAACTTATATCTTCTTAAACACCAACGAAGCATTATGCCCGCCAAAGCCAAGAGAATTACTCATAGCATACGTAATATCAGCCTTACGCGCCTCATTCACCACATAATCCAAATCACACTCAGGATCCGGCGTCTCATAATTCATAGTAGGAGGCAAAATCCCTTCCTGCAACGCCTTCACAGTAAAGATCGCCTCAATACCACCAGCAGCGCCAAGCAAATGACCTGTCATCGACTTAGTCGAGCTCATCGCCAACTTATACGCGTGATCGCCAAACACCGTCTTCGCAGCCATCGTCTCAAACAAATCATTATACGGCGTACTTGTACCATGTGCATTGATATAATCCACCTGGTTCGGCTCTACGCCCGCTTTAGCCAATGCCTGTTGCATAGCGCGTGCGCCACCTTCTCCACCTGGTGCCGGTGCTGTAATATGATGTGCGTCTCCAGTTGAACCGTAGCCTACGATCTCTGCATAGATCTTCGCCCCACGTGCAACCGCATGCTCATACTCTTCTAAAATCAAGATACCTGCACCCTCACCCATGACGAAACCATCACGGTTTTTATCGAACGGACGGGAAGCTTTTGATGGATCATCATTTAAAGACAACGCTGTACTTGCGATGAAGCCTGCTACTGCAAGTGACGTAATCGGTGCTTCAGTTCCACCCGTAATCATCACGTCTGCATCTCCGCGAAGGATTACTTCGAAAGCATCACCGATCGAGTTTGTACCAGATGCACAAGCCGTAACGGAACAAGAGTTGATACCTTTAGCGCCTGTAAAAATAGACACTTGTCCTGCTGCCATGTCCGGAATCATCATCGGAACGAAAAATGGACTGACGCGTCGGTAACCTTTTTCAAGGAATGTATTAAATTGTGTCTCATGTGATTCCATTCCGCCGATTCCTGAACCGATCCAAACTCCTGTACGAAGCGCTAAGTCGCCTTCAAGTTCCAAGTTTGCATCTTTCATTGCCATCATCGCTGAAGCGACTGCATAATGCGTGAATCGATCCATTTTCCGAGCGTCTTTACGTGAAACATATTGCTCGATATCGAATCCCTTAACCTCTGCCATAACACGAACTGGGAATTTCTCTTGATCGAGTCTGGTCATGATATCAATACCGGATTTTCCTTCTAGGACTGCTTTCCATGATTCTTCAGCAGAGTTACCTACTGGGGAGATTCCACCAATACCCGTTACCACTACACGTCGTTTTTCCAATTTCAAACTTCCTCTCTATCGTGAACTTTTATTTTACAGGTTAATTACTTACCCCATTTTATACATAAGCCGCCCCATGTCAAGCCGCCACCGAATCCTACGAGAACAATCACATCATCGTCTTTCACGCGTCCCTTTTCCAAATCGTCCGTCAATGAAATCGGAATAGACGCAGCAGACGTATTACCGTACTTGTGAACCGTCTTGGACATCTTCTCGACCGGTAAGCCTAAACGCTCACGTGAGGCTTCCATAATACGGATATTCGCCTGATGAGGAACCAAATAATCCACTTGGTCAGTCGTCAAACCTGCTTTTTTCGCAACGTTGACCGCTGTTTCTCCCATTTGACGTACCGCAAATTTGAATACTTCACGGCCATTCATTTGTAAAAACTTATCATGATGAAGATGTTTTCCACCTGAACCGTCTGCTCCCAATTCGAATGAAAGAATTCCTCTGCCTTCACTTACTTTCCCTACGACTGTCGCTCCTGCCCCATCACCGAATAAAACAGCTGTATTGCGGTCTTCCCAGTCGACGATTTTCGATAACTTTTCCACGCCTACTACGAGGACATAGTCATACGTGCCTGATTCAACAAACTGCTTGGCCGTTACTATACCATAGATGAATCCTGCACAAGCTGCAGATACATCCATCGCCGCTGCATTCTTTGCACCTAAGCGATGCTGGATCATCGTTGAAACAGAAGGGAATATGTTATCAGGTGTTACTGTTGCTACTAAAATGAGACCAATTTGATCAGCGCGAATACCCGCTGATTCCAATGCATCCTTCGCAGCCTCAAATGCCATGTCAGACGTATCAATAGTATCATCCGCAATTCTGCGTTCTTGTATTCCTGTACGTGTGCGAATCCATTCGTCGGAAGTATCTAAACGTTTTTCTAAATACTCATTTGTCACAACTGTCTGTGGAACAAATTTCCCCATCCCTAAAAGTCCAGCTCTCATCTCATCTACCTCGTTCCTTATCATCTAATATTAGTACCTGGTAGTAATTATAGAAGAAAATGTGTACTTTTTCAAGACGAGGACACTTTTTCGTCAAATATAATGTATAAAATCATTTCAACGTTTTGACTGACTATGGTATGATGAACTTTGAAATAGACTATTCGAGGTGAAAATCATGCACTATATTATGACATTTGTTTGGTCGTTCCTATTAGTAGCTATGTTAAACTACGTTGCTGGCTCCATTGGAGGTACCGAATTCGACTTTATGGCGGGCGTTACCGTTTCAATCGTTTTGGCTGTACTTGTATTGATTATCACAGCAATCATTCCTAACGAATCTCCAGCTGACGTTTAATAGACGATCAAAAAGCGTAAGAACTGTTCATCAGTTCTTACGCTTTTTATATTGACCTTATACTACCGGCATGACTTCTACAACTAATGCTCCATCATTCATGGACAATTTGATTTGCTGTCCTTCGACCAATCCGCCACGTATTACTTCTTTTGCAACTTTTGTTTCTACATGTCGTTGGATGAATCGTTTCAATGGGCGTGCACCGAAATCTGCATCTGCACCTTCACGCACAATCCAATCGAGTACATCTTCATCATAGACGAGTTCTAGATCTTGCTCTTCTAAACGAGCTACCAAATCAACGAGCATCTTGTTAGCAATCGCTTTAAATGATTCAGCAGTTAAAGAATGGAAGATAATAATGTCATCCATCCGATTCAATAACTCAGGCTTAAAGTGACTACGAAGTGCAGCCATAATCAAATCTTCTTTGGCATGCTCCGACTCATTTAAATCATTATTAAGTAAATAAGCAGATCCTATATTCGAAGTCATAATGACAACCGTATTCGTAAAGTTGACCAAACGTCCTTGGCTATCTGTGATGCGACCGTCATCTAGGATCTGCAGCAAGATATTCGCTACATCCGGGTGTGCTTTTTCGATTTCATCCAATAACACGACGGCATATGGATTGCGTCTGACTGCTTCCGTCAGCTGACCTCCTTCTTCGTACCCGATATATCCTGGAGGCGCACCGACTAAACGAGACACACTGTGCTTCTCCATGTATTCAGACATATCAATTCGGACAAAGTGGTCTTCCGAGTCAAACAATGTAGCTGCCAATGTTTTCGCTAGCTCCGTCTTACCTACCCCAGTCGGACCTAAGAACAAGAACGAACCAATAGGCTTATTCGGATCTTGAATACCCGCACGTGCACGCCAGACGGCTTCCGTGACGAGTTGTACGGCATTGTCTTGTCCAATGACACGTTCTTTCAACGTTTCATGCAATCGCAATAACTTCTCGCGTTCACCTTCTACGAGTTTCGTTACCGGAATACCTGTCCAACGAGCAACGATCGAAGCAATCTCTTCTTCCGCCACTTCCTCACGTACTAAACGTAAATCTTTCGTACCTTCAAGCGGGCTTTCCAGTTCTTTCAATGATTTCTCTAATGCAGGAATTTTACCGTACTGTAATTCTGCCGCTTTATTCAAATCAAAACTACCTTGCGCTTCCTCGAGTTCACGACGATAGCGATCTAACTCTTCTCTTTTCGTTTGAATAGTTTTTAATTCAGCTTTTTCATTATCCCACTGCTCACGCATATCTTTTGAGGAATCCTTCAAATCTTGCAACTCTTCCCGTAAAGTTTTAAGACGCGACTGACTCATCGTATCTTTTTCTTTACGCAATGCCTGCTCTTCAATTTCAAGTTGCATAATTCTACGAGTTACCGCATCTAATTCTGACGGCATAGAATCAATTTCTGTACGAATCATCGCACATGCTTCATCAATTAAATCTATAGCTTTATCCGGCATGAAACGTTCTGTTATATATCGATCGGATAATGTTGCCGCTGCAACGATGGCTCGGTCATGAATACGCACACCATGGTGTAATTCAAAACGTTCTTTCAAACCACGTAGAATCGAAATCGTGTCCTCAACAGAAGGTTCACGAACCATTACTTGCTGGAAACGTCTTTCAAGTGCCGCATCTTTCTCGATATACATGCGGTATTCATCTAGTGTAGTCGCACCAATACAGTACAATTCACCACGCGCTAGCATCGGCTTCAACATATTGCCGGCATCCATCGCGCCTTCAGTTTTACCCGCTCCAACGATCGTGTGGATTTCATCAATGAACATAATGATTTCTCCATTACTGTCTTTCACTTGTTTCAAGACACTTTTCAGACGTTCTTCAAACTCCCCACGATACTTCGCGCCTGCTATCAATGCACTCATATCTAGTTCGAAAATCTGGCGGTCTTTCAACCCTTCCGGCACATCGCCTTTCACAATACGCTGCGCTAATCCTTCAACAATCGCAGTTTTACCAACACCTGGTTCCCCAATTAGTACAGGATTGTTTTTAGTCTTTCTTGACAATATTCGGATGACATTTCGAATTTCTTCATCCCGGCCAATAACCGGATCCATTTTACCATTCTTTACTTCTTCAACTAGATTGCGTCCAAATTGCTCCAGTGGTGAGCGCTGATCTTCTTGTGTTCCATCCATACGCATATACATCCACCTCTCATTATTTTGACTTTGACTATCTTTGATTAATTCAATTATAGTCTATTTTTTAACGAAAGTAAAAAGTTTTAACTTGAATTACTCTATTATTTTTCGATTGGTTTTTCACATAAAAAAGCCGCCCGCATTACGCGAGCGACTGGCATTAAACTAATTGACGTGGCGCAACGACTACCCCATCTTCGTCTGCGTAGACATAGTGACCTGGTGTCCATTCAACATTCCCAAAATGAAGCACCTCGTCTTTCTGTCCTTCGCCGCGCTTGATACTCTTCACTGGCATGCTGCCGATCGCCATGACGCCGATCTCTTGTGTGCCAAGATCCGCGGTATCGCGTGCGCAGCCGTAGATAATGACGCCCGCAAGTTTACGGTCTTGGGCGATTTCGCCGAGCATGTCCCCCATGAGTGCGCAGCGTTTTGAACCTCCTCCGTCAACCACGAGTACATTGCCTTGCGGTATCGTTTGAAGTGCTTCTTTGACGAGCACGTTGTCTTCGTATACTTTCACTGTAGAGATCGGCCCCGAGAATCTCTTGTGCTTTCCGTAAGATTTGAACTCCACTGTGCATACTTGCAGTTCGTCGATAAAGTCATCGCATAGATCCGCTGTTTTAACTGACATTTCCCATTCCCCCTCGTACTTTCTGTTTGACGCTACCTTAATCCTATTCGACACAATCCAGCATTTCCTTTTTTTATTTTGAAGGTTGGTATTTTGGATATGAGGATTGGTTAGGTGGGTTATTTAGTGTTCGTCATTGGATGGAGGCTCCAGCTAGCAACTTCCGCTCATAGAATCCGTTTAAGCGCTCTTAGAACACTTTTTGCGCTCTATAGCACGCACTATCCGCTCTATTAGACGCCACGAGTGCTCATAGATTCATCTATGTGATCATAGAACCTTGATAACCGCTCATAGCCTCGAAATCTCAACATTAATCACAAGCATAACTTCAATGTACAACAAAAAGTGTCGTGTACTTACATTGCAAGGGATTGGTGCGTAGGAGGGGCGACTCTGGGAGGATCAGCGGGACAGGTGAAACACCCGCCGAAGCGCAGCGCAGGGGTGTGGTTCACCGCCCGCCCTCCAGAAAGCGTCCCCTCCGAAGCGCCAATCCCCACGCCAAGCCCCTGCCGCCTACTTCATTCCTTTTCATTCTGACTCATAGACCGAAAAAAACCACACCCTATAAAAAGGTGTGGTTGGTGTATTCTATTAACGTACGCCGAGTGCAATCTTGGCATAACGAGACATGTTATCGCGGGACCATGGTGGATTCCAAATAATATCTACCACTGTATCCTTCACTTCAGGAAGCTCCATTAGCTCCTGCTCAATATTCGCTACAATCTGTGGACCCATCGGGCAACCCATAGACGTCAACGTCATTGTTATTTTCGCGACTCCTTCGTCAAGCAACTCTGCATTGTAAACCAATCCAAGGTTGACGATATCAATACCCAATTCAGGGTCGATGACGTTTTCTAATGCACCAAATAAATACTGCTTGATTTCTTCTTCTGTGTTCATTAGGAATGCTCCTCTCTGCTGTGTAGTAATCTTATCTTACCAACATACTACCTTGCGTGCAAATGCTCTGCAAGCCAATTGACTGCGGCTAGCATTCCTGAACGCGAAACGGAGTGGCCTGCATGTTCGTCAGGCATCCATTTCAGTAGCTCGGGATGGTTCTCGTAATTCTCTTGAATTTCTTCGTGAAATTCTTTTGTGAGCTCAAATGGCACCATAGTATCTTGTTCACCATGCCACATGAAGAGTGGGCGCTGATGCAATCTGCGTGGATTTTGTGATAAGTCTATTTGATCTAGTGCCGCAAAAAGTTGTTCGCGTTCTTTTTGGCTCACCGGTAATTCTCTACCGTCACGTTCTGCATGCGAAATTTGACCTTTTGCCAGGCGTGTAATTGCTGGTGATCCCATCATGACGGATGCTGCGTCTATCCAATCGTAACTCGACAAGCAGCCGAATGTTGTAATGCCACCCATTGAAGTGCCACCCATGCCAATACGTGTTTCTTCATCAACTAATTCTTTTCTAAACAGCTCATCATGTATGACATCAGCTTCTTTAATGGAAGTCAATACGATATCCCAAAAGTTCAATGCTAGTTGAAATTCATTCAGAGATTCTGAACGTTCCCCATGCAATTTGGCTTCCGGTTAAATTACACGAACTCCTTGTTTAGCTAAGTTATATGCGTAATGTAAATTATGTTCCTTCGCGCTAGTGAATCCATGAAAAAATAGGACAACAGGAATGTGTTCGGTTTCTTTTGACTCCTCTACGATATGAAGCACTGGGATCTCTTGCCACTTTTCTGCTCGAATAATCATGACGATTCCTCTTTTCTTACGATCAGTTACTGTTATTTTAGGATAACAACATTTACCGAATAAGACAAAACCTTCGCCTTATCATCCATTCTTTTGACTTACTTACACGTTTAACGATAAACTATAAAGACATAACAATCTGATACTATAAGCATAAGTAGGAGAGGATTTCTTGAAACCACATTTAATAGTTTTAGACTTAGATGGAACATTACTAACAGATCAGAAAGATATATCATCCAAAACGGAAGAAACACTTCGTAGAGCCGTTTCGCAAGGGCATCATGTCATGATTGCGACAGGACGTCCCTACCGTGCGAGTGAAATTTATTACCGACAACTTGGATTGACGACACCCATCGTCAACTTTAACGGAGCCTTTGTTCATCACCCTACCGACCGTTCATGGAAAACAATCCACGAAACGATTGCATTACCTATCGTCAACGAAGTAGTGGAAGCAATGCAAGATTTTCCAATCGAAAATATTGTGGCGGAAGTGATGGATGACGTCTATACCCATTACCATGATGAGCGCTTTTTGGATATTTTAAACTTTGGAAGTCCACTTATTACAGCTGGCGACATCCGGAATTCATTGAAAACCGACCCAACTAGCTTGCTGATTCAAGCTGACCAACTGACAGTCGATCCAATTCGTCAGCATCTTGAAGAGTTACATGCGGAAGTCATCGATCATAGACGCTGGGGTGCCCCGTTTAACATTGTGGAAATTGTACGCCATGGCCTCAATAAAGCCGTCGGGATTGACGCTGTTTCTAAATGGATGAATATACCGAAAGATCGCATCATCGCATTCGGCGACGAAGACAATGATCTGGAAATGATTGACTACGCAGGGACGGGCGTTGCGATGGGGAATGCCATTGATCAACTGAAATCCATTGCAGATGAAATCACCGACACAAATAATGAAGACGGCATTTCACGTATATTAGAAGAACGACTATCATTACAGAAAAACATCTTTGTATAAGGGGGAAGAGAAATGAGAATTTTTGCGGATAGTGCTTGTGATTTACCACTAGACTTCTTTGAAGAAAATGAAGTAGAACTATTTCCGTTAAGCGTTCTTCTAGATGGAAAAGAATACGAAGATATCGTGGAGATTAATTCGAAGGAAGTTTTTGATGCTATTCGTCAAGGACAACAGCCAAAGACCTCCCAAGCTTCACCTGATAAAATGATGACGACTTGGAAAGACCTTGCAACGTCCGGTGAAGACGGCATCTATATCGCATTCTCCTCCCAACTGTCAGGCACATACCAAACTGCCGTCATGACGAGCGACCAAGTGAAAGAAGAAAACCCGTCCATGGACTTGGCAGTTATCGACACGCATTGCGCCTCACTCGGATACGGTCTACTCGTTAAAGAAGCCGTGCGACTGCGCAATGAAGGCGTCGGCATGCGAGAAATCGAACAAGAAATCCGCACAATGGCAACACATATGGAACATCTCTTCACTGTGGAAGATCTAGACTACTTGGCAAAAGGCGGACGTGTATCCAAGGCCAGCGCGTTTTTCGGCGGATTACTCAACATCAAACCGTTGTTGCACGTAGAAGACGGTAAACTCGTCCCAATTGAAAAACACCGCGGACGCAAAAAAGTCCTTCGTCGCATGATCGAAATGATGGAAGAACGCGGCAGCAACCTACAAGAACAAACCATCGCGATCAGCCATGGTGACGACCTAGCTACAGCTAAAGAATTCCAAGAAATGATACAAGAAGTCATTCAACCAAAAGCAATCGAAATTCATCAAATAGGGTCCGTCATCGGCTCACACGCCGGCCCCGGAACCATCGCCCTATTCTTCCTAAACAACACAAAAAATGAATAAAAAACAGCCCGCACGAAAAGCAGACTGTCTGAGACTCAAGTTGAATTCCAGTATCGGGAACTCATCTTGAGTTTTTTCTTTTAAATTAACTTTTAAAGTTTAATGCATTAGCCCATGTGAAAACGTTCGACTGGAACGTTAATCAACAGTAGTCTTACTTCTCTTGATTAACAGCATTCTCAACCCGACTCTGCTTCCCCTTACGAATAACAAGGAATAGGAATCCAATAAACAACACCACAACCAAAATAGAAGCAATCAAATAAGGCGTATTGAATCCTTTATCATCCTCTACAAGATAAATCTCCGCAGTCTCACGATCTAGTACCACATGATACTGATTATCTTTCGTCTCCTTGATCAAATCTTGACCAAGCACACCGCGAAGCTTCTTCTTCTCCCCAAGCTCACTCGGGTTCACTTCCAAACTTTGCACTTCAGATGTATTATTCAACGCAATAATCCACTTCTCATCCTCATTGGAACGTTCAAACACAACAAATCCATCTTCATTATGCAAGAACTTAAAATCACCAGTGCGAAGTGCATCTGAATCATTACGAAGCGTATTCAGATCACCAATCCACTCTTGTAACTCCATATCTGTCTTGAAGTTGAAGAACGGGTGGGATTCAGGTGCCTCTTTACCATTAACAGCAATTTCCGTCGCATACGGCACTAACGGAACACCAGGAAGCATGAATTGTGCCACTGTCGCCACTTTCCAACGTGTTGGTGGGAATTGACGTAGTTCCACCATTTTATATGTAAAACGGGTTCCAGTTAAATCATCAAACTGTAGTAACTTTCCAGCGTCATCATTACTGAATTGATCCAATGAAGAGGTATCCGGATCTACTTGCACGAATGATTCTTGGATAGCTGCACTTTGTTTTTCAGCAGGTACACTGTCAAATGCTGCATCACTTTGTTCATTGGTGATCACGTATAGTCCTTCGTTCGCTTCTTTCACGGCTTCAATCATATTGTTCAGGAACTCAGTGTTTGCGTTAGCAATTTTCGTCAGACGAAGCCCGTCCAACTCATAATCAGAAACAAATTGTACAGCCGATTTCAGTAGTTCATCCTGGACAGCGGGATCATTTACTTCACCTACTAGCGGGAAGTCCGCCATGATTTTTAAATCATTCGCATGCATCTCATCAATCAATGCAATAAACTCTTCCGTAGTACCGAAGTGCGGCTCAATCTCGTTATAGTCAAGGACTTCATTGCCATCATAAGAAGCCGTTTTGAAAACCGGTCCGACCGAAATCATCGTAAAATGCATATCGATCAAATGTTCCAATCGATTGCTAATTCCAGCAAAGTCTCCCCCGTTAAATTTACTCGGGTCTTGTGCGTTGACTTCCGTGTCATTCGTTCCAAGTCCGTTATTGAAGCGGTCGACAAGTAAATCATAGATACTTTCGTCGTTGAACGTTCTGTCGGTATCTGCAAAAGCGGGTTGTGCTATCGATAGGGCAAGTAAACCTGTTGCCAGTAGTCCGAATATTCGTTTCACTTTAGTAAATCCTCCTCATACACACTCTTCTTTTAGTTTATCAAACAGCTGATGACCACGCCATTCTTTCTTATGAAAACCATTGACACGTTCTATAAATACGGCAATCTTGTGAAAGAATGTCGAATAACCAAATAAAAAAAGCAGGAGAGGAAAAATCCCCCACTGCTCGCGCATGGTTATGAGTTATCGTCTTCAGTAAAGAAGTCCGGATCCCGCTGCCTTCGCGCACTGACGATAACGGAGACGGCAAACAACGCCATCAGTAACAGGATCACTATCAAAAATATCCAGCCTGTTTGTGTTGCCATTCTTCCATCTCCTTATCGATCAGTAGTCATTATGCGAAAAAGTTGAAGCCCATTGGTAATTTGAAACCTACGAACATCGTTGCAAGTAGCGCGACGACGAAGAGAATCCACATAAGACCCGTGTTCTTCCCTTTACTTCCGCGAACGAGAACCATTTCCATAAATCCGATTGTCAAAATACCCAGTACAAATTTGATGCCATATAGCATGGAATCAATACTCATATGCTTAAAGAATAACGCAGCTCCTGTGATGACGATCAATACATAGAACAGACGCAAAATCATATGTGTAATCTTTTTTCCTTTTGTTCCATTTGCCATACTTGCTGCTACTAAAAATAGTACAACACCTACTACCCATGTAAAAATATGCATATGGGTTGTATCAGTTAAAAATCCCATTACTTCCACCTCGTTATTAGTATAGTCGATTGATATTCTACCATATCTTTCAAGCTACGACTATTCTATTGTTTACCTCATAGACTTGCGTATTATTCGAAACGGTTAACTAGTGTACCGATACCTTCGATCGATACTTTAACTGTATCGCCTTTTTTCAAGTACGTTGGAGGTGTCATACCTTTACCAACACCAGCTGGCGTGCCTGTCAAGATTACATCGCCTGGCTCCAACGTGACGTACTTGGAGATTTCAGCAATCAAGTCGTCAATTTTAAAGATCATATTAGATGTATTACCGTTTTGGCGCACACCATCATTCACTTTCGTTACAATGGATAGATTTTGTGGGTTTGGAATTTCGTCTTTCGTCACCACATAAGGACCCATCGGACAAGAACCGTCTAAACTTTTGCCTAAGAAGAACTGCTTGTGTTCCGATTGGATATTGCGTGCTGTAATATCGTTACCGATTGTATAGCCGAACACGTAATCATATGCCAATTGTTTTGGAATATTTTTGCCCGTTTTACTGATCACAACCGCCAGTTCACCTTCGTAATCTAATGAATCAGTCACTTCACTGTGGATCGGTAACGTTTGCTCGTCTCCCGCAATTGAAGTAGGGGATTTTGTGAATATCATCAATTTCTCAGGTGCTTTCGATCCAAGTTCCTCTGCATGATCAAGATAGTTCTTCCCTACGCATAACACATTTTTCGGTGTGCGTGGAATTGGAGATAACCATTCGATGTCAGTGAACGCATGCTTGAACTGCTCTACGTTTCCTTCAGCTTCAGTTTTCTCTACCAATTTACGAACTTCCTCCACGAAATCCATGCCGTGGGAAACGCCTTCGATCATCGTTTTAGGGAAATCAGTTTGTTCCAATGCCTCAGCCATTGCGATTAGATCCCACACAGCTTCCTCACGTTTAACTTTTGGTCCGAATAAAGTCTGTCCTTCGTAACGGAATGACAATAATTTCATTTGAATACCCAACCCTTTCCATGTGAATTCACATACTCCTATGTTACGACAAAATCTACTTTTTTTCCTCTTTAACGGCGAAATTCTTTCCATACGACAACTTCCGCCAAATGGCTTCGAGTGGTCCCATCCGGAATTTCGCTAACCAAACCTGCGCAATAATGAGCTGGACTACGAAAATTCCGATTGCCAACCACGTGCCGGTCACTATATCTACTTTACCATACAGACCTGCTCCATATGAATAAAATATCAACGTTGCGATAACCGACTGCATAATATACGTCGTGAATGCCATCCTGCCAACTTTTGCAAAAGGTTGCGTAATACTCTTTAAAAATGGGATTTGGAACAGTAATAAGAACATCGCTCCGTATCCAAGTGTCAGAATGGGTCCACCGAATATCGATTGAACGAGTAAAATATTTTCAAACTTTGGCCCATCCCAACTCGGAATGTTTTTCAAAACAACGCCAATCGGAATAAATACTAGCATGGCTACCAGCAACTTCCCTTTCAGCGCATACATACGCTCGACGACTTTGAATTTCGATAATGCTGCTCCGAACATGATCAACGGCAAAATGATAAAGACCGCTGTAATCGAGCCAATGATTTGAAAAGTGAAGAATTCATTCAAACGAAAAGCGAAAATATCGCCGAACGTGCCGTTTGCATAGGCGGCAATCGCTCGTTCAATTTGCTGAACATCTTCAAATCCATCCAACATATTCGATGAAGTCGCACTACGAGTAAGCGCCAAAATACTGTACAACAATAATGTCGGCACAAAATAAATAACTAACGACAGCGCCAGTAACCACTTCTTTGGAATCCGGATCACCGCAATCATGATGAATCCCATGAGCGCATACGTAAACAAAATATCGCCAGACCAAATGAGTACCGCATGCAACACACCGATAACTAGTAGAACTCCCATACGTCGTGCCATGAACGGCGCAAACAACGTGTCATTTTTCAATGACTTTTCATACTGCATATTCAAGCCATAGCCAAACAGCATGGCGAATAGTGGGTAGAAACTGGCTTCAATAAATACATCAATAAAATGGAACATCGATTGCTCATGCGGAATGGTGTACCAGGAATACGGATCCATATACGCATATGGCGAATGAAAATGAATCATATTCGCTATCAAAATTCCAAGTAACGCAATACCCCTTAAGAAATCGAGTGCTTCCACTCGCTCCGTAAGGGATGTAGGTGTCAACTTCAAACAAATTCCTCCTGTAAGCTAATGATTTTTGCTCCGCTAAATAAGTAGAGCACCATTTCTTTAATTTCAATCGAGAGAATGGATTCCAATACTTTTTTATACAAACTCAACTGAGTGCCATAACGGACTTGCATTTCTTTCGCAATCGCTTGATCCGAATGAAACTTACTGACATCATCCGTTTTATAATCAACGAGCACCCACTCGCCGTCTTCATGGAACAGACAATCCGCGATACCTTGCAGTAACTGATACTCGCCTTCTATAGCGGGCAACGCATAGGTAAATGGCATTTCACGCAACACTTGATCGGCTTGAGCCATTCGTTGGCCAAGTGTCGTATGGAAAAATGCGATAATCGCCTGAACGTCAATTGCAGCCGCCTCTTCTTTTGTCAGCAACTCACGCTTCGCAAGCTGTTCGACGAATTCCTTGGCACTGGCTTGATCCAGTTCTGCGTCCAACTGAAGATGCTGCATGACAGTATGCATCGCCGTACCAATTTCTGCTTTTGTTAAGGAACGTTTCTGCAAAAATGATGGACGTGCATGAAGATTGGAAATTCGTTTCGTGACGTCTGGCTCCAACTCTTCAAACGGATCCGCATCTCCCCGCTCTAGTTCAAGCAATGCAATCCGCTTTAACTCACTGACCGATTGCTTGGAAGACAAACCGACCGCAAATTCATACGGATACTGTGCATCAAAACGATTGCGCACTTCTGTAACTAACTTCGGATCCGCCACTGCCGCCTCTTGGTCAATAGGAATCCAATCTTCAATCTCCATCTCATCGGTACTATGGAAAGCAGAAAATGGATACGCATTGACTTCCCACGAAGACGCGTCGTCCATTAATTCACCGCCAGCTGTCTTACCGAATTTTCCAAAGTCTATATGACGCGCGACAGCCGGTCCAATCCAATCTAGATAACCCGTCGCCCGTGAACGTTTGTATTCCGGTAGAGGCGCATCTTCATCCAGTAGCTGTGCTTCTTGCCACTTGTTCATCGTCTTTTCAATGTCTTTAACCGAGGCAATCAGCTCCAAATGCTCCTTAGCACGCGTCATAGCCACGTAGAGCACCCGCATTTCCTCTGCCCGCATCTCTAGCTCCTTCTTCTCTTTGATCGCTAGAAACGGTAGTGACGTGAACATAATACGTTTCTCGGGATCAATCGCTTTAACAGCGAGCCCGAAATGCTGATCGAATAAATACGATTGATTAAAGTCCATTTTATTGAACGGACGCCCCATCCCCGCTAAAAATACATACGGGAACTCCAAGCCTTTTGATGAATGGATCGTCATGATACGCACGACGTTTTCCTTTTCGCTCATGAACCGCGCTTCCCCAAGATCATCGCCACGTTTACGCATGCGATCGATAAATCGAAGGAAACGGAACAGTCCACGGAATGATGTTTTTTCATAAGCCATCGCCCGATCATGGAGAGCACGTAGATTGGCTTGGCGCTGTTTTCCGTTCGGTAAAATTCCGACCATTTCGTAATAATGCGTATCTTGGTAGACTTGCCAAATCAATTCTGACAACGAACCATGACGCGCCCTATTCCGCCAGTCTTCCAGCAACAAGAAAAAGCGTTGAAGTTTTTCCTGTGTCGCTGGATTGACTCCGGCACCACCTGTTTGCATAAAGGTTTGTAGCGCTTCATAAAACGTCACATTGCGATTAACAAGACGAATTTGTGCCAGCTCATTTTCCGTCATGCCGACAAAAGGAGCACGCAACACTGAGACGAGTGGAATATCCTGATATGGATTGTCCACGACACGCAATGTATTGAGCATGATCATGACTTCAATCGCATCAAAATAGCCTGAAGACAATGATACATAGACAGGTATCCCAGCGGCTTTTAATTCATCCGCAATTTCGCTCGACCAAGTCATGGAGCGCATAAGGATGACGATATCACTGTATTCGAGTGGACGTTGCTTACCGTTGAATGCATCTGCCACTTGTGCTTTCTCGTCTTTCCATGTCTTGATTTTCTGCGCAATGAAACGCGCTTCTGCCTGAGATTTCTTCAACTCTTGCTGGGCTTCTTGCTCCTCAGACAATTCATCTTCTTCATTCTCATACAAAATCGTCAGTCCAGCTGACACGTCTTTTTCAGGATACTGTGCACCGTACTTCAACGCAGCCGCTTCGTCATACTCAATTTCCCCGACACGCGTCCCCATAATCTGCTTGAAAATAAAGTTCGTTGCGTCCAGTACTTCTTTACGGCTCCGGAAGTTGGCATTCAAATCGATTTTCAAGCCTTGATCGTCTACGTCTGTTGTAAAACGATCATACTTCCCTAAAAATAATCCCGGTTCAGCTAAACGG
The DNA here is from genome assembly GCF_002743115.1 of Sporosarcina sp. P17b. Taxonomy (NCBI): domain Bacteria; kingdom Bacillati; phylum Bacillota; class Bacilli; order Caryophanales; family Caryophanaceae; genus Sporosarcina; species Sporosarcina sp. P17b. The sequence continues at coordinate 20,162 of NZ_PDYP01000019.1, forward strand.
AAACGATAGATCGACTGTTTAACGTCCCCTACCATGAATAAATTGCCGTCCGTTTCTCCACCTTGCTTGACCAATTGCAAAATAGCCTCTTGTAAGAAGTTCGTATCTTGATATTCATCCACCAATACTTCCGCAAATCGATTGCGGTAATCGTTCGCAATATCGGAAGGAACGAGTACCCCATCTACTTCTTCGGATAAAATCTGTAACGCATAGTGCTCAAGATCCGAGAAATCCACTAAGCCGCGCTCTTCTTTCAACGCTTGATAACGTGCCGTAAAGTCCTCTACCAATCCGACAAGCGTGTGCATGAGCGGCGCCATCAAACGAATTTCCTCCAATAATCTGGCAGGTGTCCGAGTAAAGTACGTGTCTTTTAACGCGGTAACGATTTTCTTCACTTGATCGCGCATCGACTTACCTCGTGCGGCTAAGTCTTCGTCACACGAATCTTTACGAATCGTGCCCGCCTTCACCCACTTCAACGTCTGGAAGTAGGCAAACGCGTCTTCCCACTTGCCGTGAAGCATATATTCGAGCGCGCCGTCAATCCATGCTTCGTCGGCTTTTGCGGTTTCTAGTAACGGCAACGGTCCATCATTCATTTCCGCTACTCGCTGTAAATCGCGCGTCACCGTTTTTGCTTCTTCAAGCGTATGTTGGATCGATACTTTCAGCGAATCAATGAACGACAAGTCGTCAATCGTCGCCTCGTCACCAATTTCATACTGCTTTGGGATCAACTCCAACCAGTGTGATGGATTCGGATGGACACGTGAATAGTCATACAGTTTATCAATCAATGTCTCGATTGCCTGATCATTACGGTCGGCTGTAAAGCTATCACTTAGGCGATACATCGCTTCCGGATCGGGCTGACTATACGCCTCCTCCAAAACCGTTGCTACTGTGTCATCGCGTAAAATGGCTGCTTCCGTTGTATCCGCAATACGGAATCCTGGATCTATATCCAGTACATACGAATACTGGCGAACGACTTGCAGACAGAATGAATGCAAGGAAGAGATTTGTGCTTTATTGAGCAGATTCAGCTGTCTGCGCAAATGGATAGAAGAAGGATTTTCAGCAATCGCTTCTTCAAGCGCACTGGCCATTCGATGACGCATTTCAGCGGCAGCCGCATTCGTAAACGTCACAACTAATAACTGATCGACATCTATCGGGTGTTCTGTATTTAATACTTTTTCAATCATCCGTGTAATGAGAACTTTCGTCTTTCCTGAACCTGCCGCAGCCGATACGAGGATGTCTTTACCGGACGCGTGAATTGCTTTCCACTGCTCGTCGGTAAACGTCTCGTGTGGCGGCTTATCTGGAATTCGCATCTGGATCTATCTCCTTCCGCATCTTTTCTAATGACTCTTCTGACTTGTAGGCTGTGTAATTCCGTGTCGGCTGTGTCGGATCCGTACTATCAAACTGACAAATCGATTGATACGAACAGAACGTACACGGCATATGTTCCTTCAAGCGGTACGGATAGACGCGTGTATCGCCGGACAACATACCGTCCCCTGCTTGCTGATGTTTCTTGCGGACATACGAACGCAAAATATTGATATCTTCAGGCGGCACGACTTTTGAAGTCGAATAAAACGAACCGTCTTTCTTCAAACGCGCCGGAATAATGAGTGACTCACTTTCAAGTTGGTCATCCATTGCAAGCGCCACATCTGCGTCTTCCACTATATAGCCTTGCATTTTATATGATTTCATTAATTCTTTCTCGATAGCGTCTTCATTCAACTCTTTCGTCAATCGCAACATCGGATTGTGAACGTACATATACAGCACACCCGCAGGATTTGCATAGACGCCTAACCAGTCTTCTGCGTGCTCAAGCGCCACATCGAGATACGTTAACATTTGCAGCGATAAGCCGTAATACACTTCCGTTAAATCAAGCGCACGGGCTGATGATTTATAATCCACCACGCGCAAGAAAGTTTGATCGTCTTTCTTCATCGTGTCGATCCGGTCGATGCGTCCGCGAATATGCATCTGTTGACCATTTTTTAGGTTGATTTTAAGCGGTGCAATTTCTTCATTCGGACCAAATCCTGTTTCAATCGCAATCGGCGTGAAGCTTGAATTGCGAGCCTGTGACTGCAATGCGCGAATCGTCCGTTGAATGATTTGCATTAATTTCCGCTGAATATATGCATAGCGCTGACTTGATAATAAAATTCTATGGAAAAACTTCGGCGCCAGTGCATCAATCGCTTCCCGGCCTAACTGCCAGCACTGCTCTTTCGTCAATGCTGCCCAAGATAAGCCTTGGCGCATCACTTCATCCGAAACCCATTTCAATGCCGCATGGAATAAATCCCCGATATCCGGTGCTTCTAGCTGGAACTCAAAACGCTCTTGTAAATTCAAGCCATACGTCGTGAAATGTTGGAACGGACAGCTATAATACGATTCAATTCTCGATACACTCGTCGTAAAGGATGACCCGTATAAACCAGTCGTCAATTCCGAATCAAGAAGCTCCGTTTTCTGTCGCTTCAATGCGGGTTGAATGATCGACTCTATAACTGAAGACCAAAGGGGATCTTCTTTATAATAGGCGAGAACCGCTTGCCATTCAGGCGCAATTTCTTCTTGAGTCGATGCTTGGCGCATCATTCGAATTGCGTAAGACAGGGCAACGTCAGGATGTTCGATATAGACCAGCTTGTCTTTTACTTCGGACAACTCTGTCGGCTCAATAACGGCAATCTCTGTAGGAATATTCGATACGATTTGCTGCAATCTTGGAATATAAAGCGACGGAATCAACGCTTTTCCTTCTTCATCCGCAATTGGATAACTGACAGTCAATCGCGCACTGGCTCCAGTAAACGCACGATACGCCATATACGACTCGCGCATAAGCTGAAGTTTCGTTGTAGGTGCCAACGTAATTCCAATTTCACTAAACAACTCGCGGTCACTATCCGAAAGCAATCCTTCGTGATCATTTCGCAGTGGCAATATTCCTTCATTCGCACCGAGTACGAACACCGCTTCCACATCCATCGAATTAAATAACTCCACAGTCGTCACGGTGACTTGATCGAGCGAAGGCGGAATTAATTTGAATTCCAGCGTATCGAATCCTTCGTCCAATATTTTCATCGCTTCTGCAATCGGCAATTCTTTCTCCCCGAACATCAACACGAACTGATCGAGCACATTAATCCAACTCGTCCACGCTTGTTCATGTTCAGCCGCTGCTTGTAGGTGATTATTCGTCTGTTCGGTTTGCTGTAACTCTATTATTTTATCGTAGACATTCAGTGACTCCAGCGTATAAAACAAAGCTTCCGCTACGTCTCTTCCTGTCACAGCTGCTTTTAATTTCTGCTGTAACTGTTCAATCGGCTCCCGAATCAGATCGCGCGTCTCGGCAAACTCCGCCTGCGTTGCCAGTTCTTCATCCGTCTGAATGGTTTTAATCTTCTCGAGCCCTCTATAGCGACTCACTTTCCAGCGTTCTTCGTCTTGCCAGCGGGATTTACCATGAATTCCTTTTGCGAGCACGAAATTCTCCAGACGATCTGCACGCTCTCGCCATACTTGCTTACTTTCATTGACAGGGAAAAACAGGTCCGTCTTCACAGCCCGAAACACTGCTTCATACGACCAATCCGTACGCACGGCTTCCAGCAACGAACGCGCAAATTCAATCAATGGATGATGAAGCATCGGCTTTTTCTGGCTAATGAAAACCGGTATATCATATTGCGTGAAGATGTTTTGAATTAATTCGTTATAGACATCTGGTTGACGATTTAAAACCGTCATGCCTCGATATCGTTTACCTTCTCGCATCATTTTACGTATCGAGCGCGCTACCGCATGAATCTCTGCACGTCGATTGGACGCTTCAATGATCTGAATGGCCCCTTCGGATTCAAATGCTTTAGGAGGGTAGTGATCAAACTGCTCTTCTAGATGAGCCAATTCACGATTTGAAAAGCGTTGCGATTCCGTTAAATGCACGCGTTCTTCGCGATCTACTGACTCACTGTACGCAAGTTGTTGAAGTGTTTCATATTGTTGCTGAGCCGTATGGAATAACTCATGCTCACTAGTATGCACTTTTTCTTCCATTGGCAATACGACTGTCACACGTTTCGTATACTTCATTAATTGCGTAATTATATTGTATTCCTGTGTCGTGAAATCACCGAAGCCGTCTATGTAGATCGACGCATCCTGCAACCATTCTGAATGCGCCAACTGATCAGCTAGTGCGTTCAATTGCCCTTCACTGTCCATATACGTCGTTCCTAGACGTTCTTCAATCTTCTCAAGCAACAGCTGTAAATCATGCGCCTTATCCTGCAAAATCCGAGGCGCTTGCTTTTCTGCTAGCGAAGTTTTTAATTCCGTAAACGCTTGCTGATCGATACAATATTTGCTGAATTCTTTCATGATATCGCTGATTTGTTCAGCGAACCCGTGCTTGGAAGCGGCTTGTTTAAATAGCTTAAACGAGTCTTTATTCTCTTCTAGCACGCTACGCACAAGCATGCGGTAACCGAAGCTGTCCACTTCTTCACGTGTGATGCCGCCTACTTCTTGCAGCACCCGCCACGCGAGACGTTTGAATGTGAGGACTTGTGCACGGATCATGCCGGTTAATCCTGACTTGACGGATAGGCTGTATTCCATCGAGTAGGATAGTTGGTCGGGCACGATGACGATGATGGGGGCTCCCATTGGGCGTTCTTTCAGTTCTTGTGCGATTTCTTTTTCAATGAAGGTGGTTTTTCCTGTTCCGGAACGTCCGGTAACGAAGCGCAATGACATAGCGGTCTCCCCTTTCTTTTGACGCTGGTGTATATGAATAGTAAGTGGGGCGGGCATTGGCCCCACTTCGGCGGTGGTGGATGGCTCCCGCAATGAGCCAGTCAGGAAGTGCGCCTGGCTGTCTCATTACTACGCCTACCACTGGCAGCCGCCTTCGTTGGATTGGGTGTAGGGCAGTTCAGGTACTTGTTTTGCAAGAATAGAAACTAGTACTATCCAGTCACTGGTTTGATCTACTATAAACCACAACCGAACTTGGTAAATACTTAGTAGCGCAGGCACAACTGCGGGTTAGGCCGTGGCCGTGAGACAACTGGCAGCTTCACCGCCAGCTGGCTCATGGCTGGAGGCAATCCCCCACGTGCCTGCGCGGGTCCAGAAAGCAGACACTCACTATCATCAGTCACCAACAACCAGTCGAGCCATGACCCAACACATTATTATTTATCACTAAAACTCTTGAAAGTAATCCGTCACACCAATCAGAACCACAAAATAGTTGATCGTAAGTGGAAGGCGGCGACTCCCGGAGGATCAGCGTGCGCCTTGAGACCCCGGACAGATGCCTTAATTTCTGTAAAGTACACAGAAATACGGCAAAGCGAACCCTTCGCTGTTCGCTTGGCTCAAGCCACGCCCTCGGGAAAGCGTCCGCCTGGAACGTCGATCAACGGGTGCTATTCCACTCACCTTCACTTCCACTCTACTTCAACCAAAAAATCCCCATCCCTCTTCCTTCCATTGTACCGAAAGAAAAGAGAGACAGGAACCGTTAACCTTTATTCTTTTTTGCCGCCACCATGCACACTAGAAAAACTCTTAAAATCATCTTCCACCTTCCGCGTCAACCGACGCTCAAACCACTTACCCACCAACCACAACAAGAAAATCACCACAAACATCAACAACGTCCGGACCGGCTGCGTAACCAACGCCCGCACATCATACCCAATAAACGAAATCATCATAATCATCACCAGCTTACCAAGCATCAACACAAACAAATAATTCTTCTTATTCATATTCGACAAACCCGCCACCAAATTCACCAAAGCAGATGGTGTAAACGGGAAACATATCAATACAAATAACGGACCGAAGCCATTACGCTCCACCCACTGAATCAACTGTTGCACTTTCACGGGACGCGTGAGGAATGAGAAAAACCGATTTCCACCGAACCTACGTACAAGCAAGAACACCGCATACGATCCTGCCACGGTACCTACCCAAGAAAGCACAAAGCCTAGCCAAAATCCAAAGGCGATCGCATTGGCGATAACAAATACGACGAGCGGCAAAAATGGCAGGAAAGCCTCCACGAACGGTGGAATTAATCCCATTAAAAAACCTAGCGCCTCGTACTGCGCCGCCAATTCCTCCACTTTATCTATCGATAGCCATTCATTCATCACCAACACCCTCACCGATTATCAAAATTTTTAGTCATACTGCTGTGGAATTTGTCTAGTTATAGTATACTAGCTGTCAGATTAGTAAAAGAAAGATGGGCTGCTTAGTGAATACAACCTTTTTCCATGGGCTGAAATCAGGCATGAGCATCGCGATTGGCTATTTCCCTGTCGCGCTGACATTCGGACTGCTTGCTAAAACGACCGGCCTCTCGATTTTGGAAGCCACTGCAATGAGCTTGTTCGTTTATGCTGGAGCCGCACAATATATGGCGCTCAGCCTACTTGCGACAGGCGTTGCACCGTGGCTCATTGTCACCAATACATTTATCGTCAACATCCGGCACTTCCTGATGACAGCTGCCTTAAGTGAAAAAGTAGAGCCGGCACCGAAATGGAAGAAAGCCATTTATGCATTCGGCATTACCGATGAAACATTTTCGGTCCTTGCGACGCAGAAGAACCGTCAGATCACAACGGCCTTCGCATTTGGCGTAGCGTTGATTGCGTACAGCAGTTGGGTGATCTTTACGGCAGTGGGTCACGTCATCGGAGCCAACTTACCGCAGTTTCTGCAAAAGGCTATGTCTGTTGCGTTGTACGCAATGTTCATCGGACTACTCGTCCCTTCCATGAAAGGCAACCGTAAAGTCGTGTTACTTGCCGCAATTGCAGCTGCGATTCACTGCGCACTGTATTATTCCAATTTATTGTCTACAGGCTGGTCGATTTTGGTTGCGACACTCGCTTCCGCCATCTTCGTCGAAATCCTTTATACGAAGAGTAATAAAAATGTTGAACGCTTTACTGAGCAAAAGGAGGAAAACTGATGGGTGCTTCTTATTGGTGGATGTTACTCGGAATGGCAGTTGCCACCTATCTGCCGCGCATGATTCCCTTAACCCTTCTCGACGGTAAAGAATTGCCACCGATCGTCAGTGGTGTGTTGCGCAATATTCCGTATGCTGTACTCGGTGCACTTATATTTCCTGCTATTTTACATATCCAAGATGATATTTTATTCGGTATCATTGGAGCTATTACTGCCTTTGCGCTTGCATTCTTTGGCCTAGACGTGATGTTCGTCGTGATCGGCACGATTGCCGTGCTCGCTGTCTATAGTTTATTTTAACTCTCACTCTCACTATTCCCCAGAGCTGTGACCGTTAAAACAGTTACTTTTATTTTACAAAACAAAAAGCGGTTTTCAAAGCATATTTGCTCTTTGAAAACCGCTTTTGTCATTCCTCGGCTTGATTAAGTCGCGCATTTTTCACCATGCGTGACGCAAGCCAAAAACCGACTGTCAGTGACACTGCATCTGCTACATACAACATCCAGTTATGCGTATATCCTGCATAAACGGAAGCCGCAATGAGCGCCACTGTCAATATGAGTCCCACGACGTGATGAAATGTCACGCGCGTAAAAAACACAACTAAAATTCCCGGCAAAAACATCGCAAGCATCAACTTCGTTTCGAAATCATGCATATTGTTTGTTCTCTCCTTTTATCGCACAACCACAATGCCTAGACGGAAGTGGTCATGACGGAACAGCACTTGCTGTTTCAAACGAACTTCTCCATCGCGACCGATTACTTGTAAACGACAATGTGCCGCATTGACTTGGATGGCATCATACAATTCATCTTCATTGTGAATTGAGATCCCATTCACCGACTTGATCAAATCTCCTGGGACAATACCCATCTTCTCTGCTGGAGAATCTCCAAGAACCGCTACAACATACACCCCTTCGGATTGAGGTACCAATAGTACTTGTTTATTGCGTTCTGAAATCGAAATCATAGCGCTCAACAAGAGACGGCATAGTACACCCGCAAGCAACGCAGCCCAACCAAGCACCGGCATCCAAATAGCGCCAATACCTACAGCAACAACAGCAATACCGAGCCAAGCAATGGCTTTACCCATTTTAGGGAACAGCACATCAGGGAACGTCGATCTTACTAGTTGCGAGAATCCGATGACTAGAGGCACCGGAATGAATGAAAACTGCTCCGAACCTAATGTGAATTGTGGCCAGTACGGTGCGAATTCCGCTACCATATGTCCTGGTACTAAAAACACAACAGGTACGAGCCATAGTAATTTAGATTGGTAGATTGCCCCGCGCATTCCACGCTGAGTCGGAACGAATGTGGGAGACGTATGACGCGCCGCATGACGACGAACCAATAAGCCTTCCGAAATTAACAACAATCCTGCAATAATCGGTACCGTAATAGCTAATGTACCGAAGAAGTTCAGATCTTCCTGAACGAACCATGTGCCGATTGAAAAGTCTCCTGCATATCGATCGAGTGCCCATAACGCAAAGAACGCGATCGTTGCATAGTAGATCGGTGAAGCTAACTTAAAGGAGAACGATACAATGACGAGCAACATGACGATAGATAAAATGACAATCCAGTTAAAGTCGACGATCAATCCAACGCCTGCAATGACAATCGACAGGACGAGACCGTGCAACCAACCGACTGAAATCATGTGTTTCATTTCAGTGGAGCCTTTGTTTATGCCCACATTGAAATCTGCTCGCTCACGGCTTACCCGTTTACTGCCAAGCATATAGGCAGCGACGAGAGCGATTAGCCAGACTGGATTCAGAAAAAAGTAAAGTAATGCATCTTTCAAATTAAGTAATAGTTCGCTAGACATCTTCTGTCACCTTTCTCGCTTGTCTTTACAGCTCTTTTCTTCATTGTACAAAAAAAGAAGGAAAATAGCGAGAGAGTTCTTATAGGAAGTTCCAATTTAAGCTAAATTGCACAACAAAAAAAGAGGCTGCCCGTTTAAAGTCTTGTCACCAAGACCTTGCCAGACCGCCTCCGCTATTATTTTGCTAGTTCATTGATGAGGAAATCAATTGCCATACGCAATTGTTTGTCGTTCTTTGGCTCCGCTCGATATTCTTCTGCAGCTGTTTTCAATGTAGTAAAGAATTCTCGATCCATATCATAGCCTTCTTTGATTTCATGCTTTGTGCGGAACGCCTGTACAGCCTCTGCCGTTTCTTGGTCGAAATAGCCATCTGTTCTACCTGGACGATGACCAAATGCTTTGAGCATGCGTTGCGCATAAGCGATTTCATCATTGAAATGGCCTTCCTTCATCGTGTCCGTCACCATCTGTAAATGCTCTGTAAATAACTTATTCTGCTTCACTTCAATATCCGCAGTGACCCCTTTACCGTGAATCCACTTCTCTTTAGGCGTTAGCCATTTATTCGTCGATAGCTTCAATTCTCCGCCATTCGATAATTCCATCGTTTCTTGCACGGTCCCTTTTCCGAAGCTTGTAGTACCGATGATTGATCCGCGTTTTAAATCTTTGATTGCCGCACTCAATACTTCACTCGCTGACGCACTGCCGACATCTTGAACGACAACAATTGGAATCATTTTCAATCGTTCATTGAATGAAAGGTTCTCGTTCTTTTCTGTTGAAACAGGGGTTAAATTCCCTTTTGCATCTTGCATTACGACAAATGTTCGATCTTCGTCCAATAGACTGCTGGAAATTTCGGAAACAGCCTTCAAATAACCTCCTGGATTACCGCGCACATCAATGATGAGCGCTTGAGCGCCTTTTTTAATGACGTCAGACGTAGCTTTTTGCCACTCTTGTGCCGTCTCTTCACCAAACATGCTTAGCGCTATGTACCCAAGCTTAGCATCCCGTTCTTCAAGTAGTTGATGCGATACAGACTGCACAGGCATGTTATCGCGGGTAATCGTATATTCCATATGCTTATCCGCTTCAGGCCGGAAAATCGTCAACTTCACTTCCGTCCCTTTCTTGCCGCGAATACTATTTACTACGTCTCGCAATGTTTCATTCCCTAATCGTTCACCGTTGACACGCACAATTTCATCATACGGCTGCAATCCGGCTTTTTCTGCTGGTCCTCCTTTAATAGGCGCAACAATAATATACTTGCCATTTGTACGCGTTACTTCCGCTCCGATTCCGACACGTGAAGCAGCCAGCGATTCGCGATGAGACACAGCTTCTTGCTCAGTCAAATACGTAGAATACGGATCGCCAATCGTATCGGTCATACCACGCAATGCTCCTTCAATCAGCTCGTCCTTCTTGACCGGATATACGGCTCTCTCTTGAATCTTTTCAAACACTTCGTCTACTACAGGCAGCTGACTGATCGTTTCATTTTGTGCAGCTTTCTGCTTACCGCAGCCATTCAGCCAAATAACGCCGATCAGCAATAATACACCTACTAAAAAAAGCCTGCTCTTACGCATTCATAACCTCCTCCTCCCTCCACTATATGAAGGTAGACAAGAAGTTACGACACGAGAACAGACTCTTTTTTCAGTCCATAGAATCGACTAATTCATTCAACTTTTTTTCATCCAATGGTCCAATGATCTTTTGCGCTATGAGACCTTTTGTGTCAATCATATAAGTTGTCGGCATCGAGAACACGCCATATTTCTGCGTCACTTCCGCCTTTTTATCCAGTGGAATCGGGAAGCTCAATCCATATGAATCGATAAACTTTTCCACTTCACTAATACCAATCTTCTCTGATTCTGTAACGTTCACAGCGATTAATTCCACTTGATCTTCATCCGTTAATTTCGAATAAAAACTTTCCATATGCGGCATTTCTGCTTTACACGGTGGACACCAAGTCGCCCAGAAATTCAGAATAACTTTCTTACCTTTTAACTCAGAAAGTGTCACCGTATCGCCCGCCAATGTTTCAAGCGTAAAGTCCGGTGCCGGTGAATATTGCTCCAAACCTTCCTCTTCCGCAAGCAACGCTTCTTGTTGATTTACTTGTGAAGCCGGTGCTTCAGCCGATTCTTTCTTTCCAGCATTATTTTGCACCATAATGAAAATCAGCGTACCGATAATTAATGCCGTGATAATATATCCAATCGTTTTCTTGCTCACTCTATCTCTTCCCTTCTGCTGATTGGTTGCGAAGACACTCTCTCTACTGCCCACATAAGCAATCCGATGAAAATGGTCGTGATCCATGCTGTATTCAATACATTTCCTTGCAGTGCCGAGACGAGAAAATGAACCGCTACGAATACACTTGCAAGCTCGCTGACCGTATTCACTTTCTTTCGTTCGCTCCAACATGCCAATAGAAAAATAGCGATAAACAATAGTACGGTTCCACTTTTCGCTAGGAGACTGCCTTCATTCAGAAACGCCATAGCGATTTGATAGACCCCTTGCCAGCAAATGAATGCAAGTAATAGCGCCCACTGATCTTTACGTTTCCACTTCTCTTTATATACTTGCCGAATTATCAATAACCCTGCGACGATCAGTCCGAGGATCCAGCCAAACGTGCCGCCGTGAAAGTATAGAATAGATAACGGGTTTTTAATAACCATAGAAAAATCCGTCAACACTACGGACAACTTCCAAATGATGATGACATTGAAAAATATATTGCTAACTCGTTCGCCATGCACTTTACCAACGTACAATCGAATGAAAAGATAGGTAACTATGAAGCCCGCAATGAGCGCAATCCATGAAGACGGCAACGTAATCGAGCCTATTGGATAATACTGCGTTACTGGCATCCCTCATCCCCCTTTTCTCCTTATGAACAAATGAAAACCCACCCTTTCAGGCAGGTTTTCATTTCATGCTATATTAAAAAGAAACGTAATGCAATGGGTTGACTGCACTTGGACCAGTGGCAGAGAAGTTTCCAACGTGCACTTCAAAATGCAAATGATTGCCCGTAGAGAAACCTGTCGAACCAACCGCTCCTATTAACTCACCTTTTCCTACCGACTTGCCTGAGCTTGTGCCGATCGAAGAAAGATGTCCATAAACCGTCGTCAAAATCTGATTGTTCACAGAGTGTGTAATCATAATGACATTCCCAAAGCCTTCCATGCTACCTGCATACGATACAACACCATCTCCGGCTGCTACAACTGGAGTTCCCAAGGGTGCACTTAAATCCATACCGCGGTGTTGCTTTTTCACTTTAGTGATTGGATGGATGCGCCAGCCAAATCCTGAACTGAGGGTCCCGCTAGTCGGTTTTGTCCAAAAGCCGCTCGAAACAGAAGGGAGTGGACCTGAATAATCAGCCGAACCGCCTTGCGCTGAAACAGCAGCTGCTGCTGCCGCTTCTTTCTGTTGTTGAAGTTTCAGCTTTCTCGCTTGTTCTTTTCTCACGATTTCAGCCAAACGCTCTTGTTCAGCGACGATTTTCTTTTCCAACGTTTTGCTGAATTCAACCGTATCGCTGTATTCTTCTTCTAATTGTCCTTTTTCACTCGAAAGTTTTTCCTGACTTCTTTCAAGTTCATTGACAACATCTCTTTTTTCCAGCTTCTTTTGCTGCAATTCATCTTTCATCGCCTGAATCTTCTGTCGGCGCTCTTCTTGTTCAGCTAATTTCTGCTCCACCAGTTTCTTTTCTTCTTCCAACTGCGCCATATCTTGTTCTTGCTGTTCAATGATTTTACGATCCGCGTCCATCAGTGTCGTCACTGCGGAGAAACGGTCAATGAAATCCGCGAAACTGTTAGCACCGAGAAGCACGTCGAGATAACTGACTTTATTGCCTTTGACTTGCATGACACGAACGCGCTCACGCAATACTTCGTCCCGCTGCTCGATACGAATCTCTAATTCTTTAATAGACGCTTGAAGTTCTTCAATCTCTAATTTGGTCTTATTCATTTCTGCAATGATTCTGTCCATATTTTGATTGGTCTCTTCTATCTTGTCGTTCAGTTTCTTAATTTGGTTGATCAGCACATCTAATTTCGATTGCTTTTCCTGTATTTGCGTTTCTTTTTTCTGGATAGTAGAATCCAAATTTTTCTTTTTAGTTTCTGCTGCCTTTTTTTCATTCTGCAGATCTTTCAGAGAGTCTGCGAATACGTCTGCACTGCCGACCGTTGTGGTCAGCAAGCAAACCGCAAGGACACTTGAAATGATTCGATTTCTCTTTCTCAAATTCTAGTTCTCCCTTCGATACGAACACTTACACTCTCAAAAACTTCCGGACTGACATGAAACTGCCCCATACGCCAATAAAAACAGCGACGAATAACAGTAAGAAGTTTAATTGTAATAAGAACGGGCTTGGGTCAAGCAAATGGAATAACTCATTTTGCAAACGACCTTCCCAGAAACTATACAGTTGCGAATAAAATGTCGTCATTAAAACCATCGGTATAATCGCACCAAAAATCCCGAGCCACACTCCTTCGAGCATGAAAGGAATCCGCACGAAACTATCCGTTGCACCGACCAGTTTCATAATGTCGATTTCGGTACGTCGTGCCACGATCGTGAGTCGAATTGTATTCGATATGAGGAACATTGCCGTAAACAACAATGCCAAAATCAATCCTAGTCCAACATTTCGTCCAATTTTCAGTACATTGAACAACTTTTCTACTTTACCTTCTCCGTACTCCACATCAAATGTATAATCGTACGTGCTGAGTTCTAGTGCGACTGATGCCGTATTTTTCGGATCATCTGCCTTTACATATAATGCATCACCGAGAGGGTTGTCCTGCTTATATAGCGCAAACTCTTCACCAAATGATTGAATCATTTGATTTAATTCCTGTTCACGTGAGGAGTACTTGACCTCGGCAACGCCTGGGGTCTCTTTGACTTTCTTCATTAGTCCCTCAACTTGTGATGTAGTTGCATTTTGCTCTGCGACTACTTTGATTTCCACATCATTCTCGATGTTATCCGCTAGTTGATTCAAGTTCATCATGATGACGATGAACACACCGATCAACAATAAGGTCACGGTAACAGCACTTACGGATGCAAAGGTCATCCAACCATTCCGACTTAGACTTTTGAAACTTTCCCGAATATGACGTCGTAATGTTCTAGATTTCATTTGAGTAATCTCCTTCGTACTCATCTCGTGTGATGAGCCCGCCTTCGATCTGAATCACCCGATGTTTTTGATTATCTACAATGTCTTTATTGTGTGTAGCCATAATAATCGTCGTACCTTGTGCATTTATACGTTCAAAAATCTTCATGATCTCCCATGAAGTCTCCGGATCCAAATTCCCTGTCGGTTCGTCTGCGATGACTAATGTGGGCTGATTGACGATGGATCGTGCAATCGACACCCGTTGCTGTTCTCCGCCTGACAGTTCATTTGGAAACATTCTCATCTTTTTGGTGAGCCCAACTAATTTCAGCACTTCTGTCACTTTTTTACGGATAACGCTCGGCGATTCTTCGATCACTTCCAGCGCGTACGCAATATTTTCGTAGACAGTCAGTTTCGGCAATAGCTTAAAATCCTGAAACACCACGCCAATTTGTCTTCTCAAATAAGGGACATCTTTTCTTTGCATTTTCGTTAGTTCGGTATTGTTAAAGTAAATCAATCCACTAGTTGGGATTTCTTCACGGTACATCATTTTGATGAACGTGGATTTACCTGCACCACTTGGACCAACGACATATACAAATTCCCCTTTTTCGATTTCGACATGAATTCCGTTAGAGGCTATAACACCATTCGGGTACTTTTTGTATACATTTTTCATTACAATCATACATGATAACCACCTGAATTTTGTTTTTCTCTCATATTCGCCATTTTTATTATAGCATGGGCTTTACTCTATCATGTATTACAGTTATGTATCAATTGATCAAGCTAGCAAATTGGTAGAAGTTTGGATTTTCTTCCGGAATTATGTACAAAAAAAGATCGTTCCCAATATAATCTTGGAAACGATCGTAATATCAATTATTTCTTTTCAGCTAACCAAGCAGCAACTGCATCTGCTTCTTCGCCTTGGATGATACCAGGAGGCATAGCGCCTTTACCGTTAACGATCACGTCGTGGATTTCTTCTTCAGAAAGTGTTGCACCAATGTTCTCAAGTGCTGGACCTGCTCCACCTTCTAAGTTTCCTCCGTGACATGACGCACAGCTTTGTTGTACAACTGCTTCTGCATCTACTTCAGTAGTAGCTGCGCCGTTGTCGTTTGCAGCGTCGTCTTTTGGCTCTGAAGCGTTATCGTCGCCTCCACCACAAGCGCCAAGAACTAGTGCTGCTCCGAAAAGTGTAGCTAGTAGTTTGTTCTTCATGTAATATCCTCCCTTTTGCTTTGTATTTTTGTAACACAAGTAGTATACCAAAAAACGACCGTGAACGGGCACCAGATATGACAAAGTTTCTAATTATCATGGATAATTATGCTATTTGCCTAAATTTAGCCTAAAAGGACGGTTTGGTAGTGAGTACATAATATAGTATTGACCAAAAATCCGGTTCTTAAACATTTATTATTAGAAATGTTTGTAATAAAAAGGTGACAATGGAGAGTGGTTCGGGATTTCCACTGCAGCTGGGGGACGCTTTCCGGGGGAGCAATCTTGAGCCGCTTCCCTCGCTACGCTCAGTCCAGGGTCTCAAGATCACTTTGATTCCCCAGGAGTCGCCCCCAGCTTCCGTTCCAATCCTACGTATAAAGTGGATGGATGTAAGTCGTACATTGTAATAATCTGTAACATTGTAACATCTTTGAAATATTTCAAAATCAAGTGGATTTAGTTCAAATACCACTGATTAAGTTCAAGTCCTAGCCTGCTCTAAATCCTTTATTTCATACGAAAAATCTTTTTAAAAAAAGCCTAGAAATTTTAAAACACTACAAAAAGTGGCACCCACTCACTATGCAAGGGATTGGCGCGTAGGAGGGGCGACTCCTAGAGGATCAGTTCGACAGGCGAGACAACCAAGGGAGCTTGCGACTGGTTGGCTCGCCGCGAACCCTCAGGAAAGCGTCCCCTCCGAAGCACCAATCCCCACCCCAACACTCTGCCAGCCTTTAAACGAAAAACAGCCACAACAAGTCAGATAAACTGACCTGCTGGGCTGTCTTTAAACAATTACGAAATTCTTGAACGCAAGTACGCATTGATGAACTGGTCAATCTCGCCATCCATAACAGAACTCACATTACCCGTCTCCTCATTCGTACGGTGATCCTTCACCATAGAATACGGATGGAACACATAAGAACGGATCTGACTACCCCATCCAATTTCCTTCTGCTCGCCACGGATATCCGCCAAACGCGCTTCCTCTTCCTCGACGCGAATCTGGTAAATCTTCGCCTTCAAAAGATTCATCGCACGCTCACGGTTCTTGATCTGTGAACGCTCCGTCTGACACGTAACAACTGCACCCGTTGGAAGGTGAGTCATACGCACAGCTGAATCCGTCGTGTTAACGTGCTGTCCGCCGGCGCCGCTTGAACGATACGTATCAATCTTAATATCTTCCGACTTCAGATCCAATTCGATGTCGCCTTCAAACTCCGGCATCACTTCAATAGAAGAGAAGGATGTATGGCGTCTGCCTGAAGAGTCAAATGGTGAGATACGAACGAGTCGATGTACACCTTTCTCCGCTTTCAAGTAGCCATACGCATTATGTCCTTTAATTCCGAGTGTGACAGACTTGACGCCTGCCTCGTCACCTGCTTGATAGTCGAGTGTTTCGACTTTAAAGCCATGGTGCTCTGCCCAGCGTGTGTACATGCGAAGCAACATCGACGCCCAGTCTTGAGACTCGGTGCCGCCTGCGCCTGAGTGTATTTCAACTACTGCACTATTTTTATCAAACTCATCGCTTAATAACATTTGAAGATCGAATTGATCCATCTTCTTTTTGAACTCTTTTAATTCGGATATAAGGTCTTCTTGTAACTCTTCGTCAGCTTCTTCACGTAGAAGTTCAAGCGTCATCTCTAGATTTTCTTGCGTCTCGCTTAACTCGTGATATTCGCCTACTACATCTTTTAATGCATTCGATTGTGAAATGACTTTCTGAGCAGCGTCTTGGTCATCCCAGAAGCCCGGCTCCATCATCATTTCATCTAATTCCTGCATGCTAGTCTCTTTGTTTTCTAAGTCAAAGAGACCCCCTGAAGTCCACTAATTTCTTAGCGGTTTTTTCTAACTCGTTGCGAACATCGGATAATTCCATCATAATTGTTTCCTCCTGAGTGGTTGTTTCTCGTTATGCTTTGCCGTGACAGTTCTTATACTTCTTACCGCTGCCACATGGACAAGGGTCGTTGCGGCCGATATTGACAGTGCGTCGGATTGGCTTTTTAGCAACCGGTGCGCCGTCTTCTTTCGGATTATTCGCTTGACCTTTTGCTACTTCTTCGCGCTCCAAGTTATTGCGGATTTCAGCCTTCATGACATACTTCGTCGCATCGTTTTCGATCGATACAAGCATCTCTTCAAACATTCCAAATCCTTCTGCCTGGTATTCACGAAGCGGATCATTCTGTCCATACGCACGTAAATGAATTCCGTTACGAAGTTGATCCATCGCATCGATATGATCCATCCACTTGGTATCAATCGCACGCAACAGGACAACTTTCTCAAATTCACGCATACGCTCTTCGGACATTTCTTGTTCTTTTTCATTATAGCGTGCAATGACCAATTCGTGAATAAATGTTTGCAACTCTTCCGGTGTTTTCTCTTCCAAGTCTTCAATCGTCACGGTATCTTCAGCCAGTAAGTTCGCTTCCAGATAGTCTTTCAAGCCTTTTGAATAGACCGTATTGTCTGCAGTGTGGACCGCCACAACGCGTTCAATAACCGACTCCAACATACCTTCAAGCACTGGACGAATATTTTCTGAACCAAGAACTTCATTACGCTCTTTGTAAATTACTTCACGCTGTTGACGAAGTACATCGTCATACTGCAATAAACGTTTCCGTGAATCAAAGTTATTACCCTCTACTCGTTTCTGGGCAGATTCAACAGAACGAGAAACCATTTTCGACTGGATCGGAGTCTCATCATCCATACCGAGTTTCGTCATCATCGATTTCATTTGCTCAGAACCGAAACGACGCATTAATTCATCTTCTAATGAAAGATAAAATTGCGTAACACCTGGATCACCTTGACGGCCTGAACGTCCACGGAGCTGATTATCGATACGTCTAGACTCATGTCGTTCTGTACCGATTACCGCTAAACCGCCAACGTCTTGGATATGGTCACCCAATTTAATGTCGGTACCACGACCGGCCATGTTCGTCGCAATCGTAACAGCGCCTCTTTTACCAGCGTCTTGAATAATTTCGGCTTCACGCTCGTGATTCTTCGCGTTCAAGACATTATGTGGAATGCCGTATTTTTTCAAGAAAGCTGAAATGATTTCAGACGTTTCAATCGCTACTGTACCGACGAGCACCGGCTGACCTTTTTCGTGTCGATCTCTAATATCTTCCGCTACAGCTTTATACTTTCCATCCATCGATGCAAAGATTAAGTCTGGACGGTCATCACGAGCAATCGGACGATTTGTCGGGATCGCAATAACGTTCATATTATAGATATTGCGGAACTCTTCTTCCTCTGTCTTCGCTGTACCCGTCATCCCGGACAGCTTTTCATACATACGGAAATAGTTCTGGAACGTAATCGTCGCAAGTGTCATCGACTCGTTCTGAACTTCAAGTCCTTCTTTCGCTTCAATCGCTTGGTGTAACCCGTCACTATAACGACGGCCTTTCATCAAACGTCCAGTGAAGGAGTCAACGATGACTACTTCGCCTTCTTCTACGACATAGTCTACGTCATTGTGCATACTAACATGCGCTTTCAATGACTGGTTGATCGCGTGGTTTAGCGTCACGTGTTGCAGATCGAACAAGTTGTCGATACTGAACGCTTTCTCAGCCGCTTCAATACCTTGCTCCGTCAATACAACGCCTTTTGTCGACTCATCGAATGAATAGTCTTCTTCTTTTTTCAACGTAATCACAAAGCGGTTAGCCAAGCGATACAGCTCCTGCGCTTTCGCTGCTTGACCGGAAATGATCAACGGCGTACGTGCTTCATCGACTAAAATGGAGTCGACTTCGTCAATTACGGCGAAATGAAGCGGGCGTTGCACTTTATGTTCATTGTAAAGCACCATATTGTCACGCAAGTAGTCGAAACCGAGTTCGTTGTTCGTGCTGTATGTTACATCGGCTTCATACGCTTCACGCTTTTCTTCTTTACTCATACTGTTCAAGTTCAAACCTACGTTCATGCCGAGGAATGAATACAATTGTCCCATTTCTTCTGCGTCACGACTTGCCAAGTATTCGTTGACAGTGACGACGTGAACGCCTTTAGACGTCAGGGCATTTAAATACACCGCAAGTACTGAAGTCAATGTCTTACCTTCACCGGTCTTCATCTCTGCGATATTGCCTTCGTTAAGGGCCGCTGCACCCATGATTTGCACGCGGAATGGGTAGAGTCCTAGTACGCGGCGGGAAGCCTCACGCACGACAGCAAACGCTTCAGGCTGCAAGTCTTCGACCGTCTCGCCTTGTTGGTAGCGTTCTTTAAATTCGTCTGTTTTCGCTGTCAGTTGTTCGTCGGACAGTTTTTCCATATCATCAGCCAATAGTTCTACTTGGTCGGCAATTTTCTCGAGTCGTTTTAGGTCACGTTTGTTTGGGTCGAACATTTTATTCAATACGCCAAGCATTTATTGTCACATCCTCATAGCTTCATCAATTAGCAGGACGCGCCTGCCAGTTGTAAGTTCTTCGTCTGGTCCATAGTTTTCGTTCAAGATTTTTGAGTCACACTCCATTTTAGCATTGTAAAAAGCTAGGTGCAAATAGTGCGCTGTATCATTTTTCCTAAGTTTGTTCGGGGATGGGTGTACTTAGTGTTTGGGTGGGGATTTGCGCTTCGGAGGGGGACGCTTTCCTAGGGGGTTCGCGGTGAGCTGATCCCCTGGAGTCGCCCCCTCCTACGCGCTAATCCCTTGCAATGCGAGTGGGTGATACTTTTTGTTGTACATTGAAGTTATGGTTGTGATTAATGTTGAGCTTGCGAGGCTATGAGCGGTTATCCAGGTTCTATGATCACTTAGATGAATCTATGAGCACTCGTGGCGTCTGATAGAGCGGAT
>NZ_PDYP01000020.1:0-37317 GCF_002743115.1 Sporosarcina sp. P17b
CATGTCGAGGTTATTTGCAACATAGATTATGTAGGCGTTTAAAACGCCCATTCTATGTCGATGCGGTCCTCGTAAACAGAGATCTTGTTAATCAGTTTGGCCGCAATAAGCCGTTTCTTTTCAATCTCTTCGTTATCCCAGTCGAACGCGGATAGCGAAGAGATTATTTCTTTTAAGTCCTCGTCACTCTCTACAGCCTCTTCAACTTGTAGCTCGCTAAGATGGCGACGAATGCTATCCCTCTTACTTTTTAGACTTTCCATCTTCTCAGACATGATATCCAAAGGGATGCTGTCCAGGCTATACAGATCCACCAACTTCGCAATTTGCTTCTCAACACTGGCAATTTCTTTTTCAAGCACAAGCGCACGGCTAGCTTCTCCTGCATCATCCGCTCTGCGTCCTTCCACAAAACGCATGTTCACTTTCCTTAACTCGACAAAGATAGCCTCTTCAAGTTTTTCTTTTCGCTCGCTTTTCTTCTTACAGTCCCGATCTGTTATCATGTGATCTCGGTTACCTTGCCTAGAGTAGCAAACGTAATAACGCATGCTGTTTCCATTTTTCAGCCTGCCTCCCGAGCGCCCAAACATTCTAGCTCCGCAAAGCCCGCAGTAGAGTAACCCACTAAACACATAACTCTTCCGAAAAGGCACTGCAGTAACGGTCCGTTTCTTCAGCAGGTCTTGCGTACGATGAAAGACTTTTTCGTCTACGATCGGTTCATGCAAACCCTCAAATATCTCTTCTTTATACTTAATCTTCCCGATGTACAAAAGGTTTCGAAGGATGTTACGAATCGACGTTTCCGAGGCGATGACGCCTGGGTATTGATTCGCTACCTTTCGGAAAATCTTATTCGCACCATGCCCTTTGTTGTAGTCTGCAAAAACGGTTCTGACAAGCTCCGCTTCATATTCGTTTACCGTAAGGGCACCCTCTGAGTAAGAATAGCCTGTAGCAAGACGCTCTACGCCTCCACCCCCGTGCCATTTCCCTTCCTTGGCTCTGGCTTCTTTGCCCATCATAGACCGCTCACGAATCTGTTCTCGTTCCAGCTGGGCGAACACGGATAGTATGCCAATCATAGCCCGCCCGAACGGTGTGGACGTATCAAACGATTCGTTCATGCTTACAAAATCCACGTGATTTTTCAAGAACACTTCTTCAATCAAGAACAACGTATCTTTTTGAGAGCGACTGAGGCGGTCCAGTTTGTATACGAGGACTAGATCAACTGAGCCTTGATCAATCTGTCTAATCATTTCTTGTAGCGCGGGCCTTTCCAAATTGGATCCCGTCAGACCAGGATCTATATAGACTTTCACCACTGTGTAGCCTTTGGCTTTTGCATACGCCCTCAACCGCTCCTCTTGTGCGCCTATAGAGTAGCCTTCACGGGCTTGTTCTTGCGTAGACACCCGAATGTACAGAAACACTCTTACCGTCTTATCAGCTATCAACAATAGCCTCTCCTTTCGTGGTAGAGAAAAGAGCAGCGGATGGGCTGCTCTTACTCTTATTAATTCTTAGGCCTAAAAATTAAAGGTCTTGCACATAACGCATTGCTTTACCTATGATGCGTGCTGGGTTGTCCTCCGTGATGATGTAGGGCGCATGAGCTGGATTGTCAGGCATAAGCATTATCATGTCGCCTTGCTTCTTGACGCGCTTGAGAGTGGCTTCTGAGTCGCTGTTCAGCAGCACAGCCGCTATCTCCCCGTATTCCACTTCTGGTTGCTCTCGAATCAATACGTGCGATCCGTTCGGGATAGTAGGTTCCATACTGTCACCTTCTGCCTCCAAGTAGAAGAGAGTTCCACCAGGAAGGTCTTCCGGAGATTCGAACCGGTAGCCTTTAATATTCTCTTCTGCAAGAATCGGATCACCGCAAGCAATCACTCCGAGTATCGGAACTCTTACTGTCTGAGGCGCCACGCTCATGAGATTCGAAGGCCTAGAAAGATCCACAGACATGAGTTCGTCAATCTTCACATTGAAGATTCTAGCAATGTCCGAGATTACACCGGACTTAGGGGTGTAAGTACCTTTTTCCCATTCACTGATTGACGAGGCACTCTTTCTCCCTAAGAGCTTGGCCAGCTCAAGTTGCTCAATTTTTTGTCTTTCCCGTAAATAACGGAGATTTTGGGCGAAAAAAGAATTCACTATTTTGTTTCACCTCCTTCACTTCCTACATATAGTATACACCATAATTCGGATAAAGTGAAGTGTGTTTCTTGTCGATAATTCGGATTTTCTGTAATTTAACGCTTGACTTCAGAAAAACCGAAGTGTATAGTTATAGACAGATAGCAAAGGAGGCAAAGAAAATGGTCGAAAAAGAGAAATTGAAAGTCTTACGTGTTAAAGCGGATCTGTCCCAAGAAGAGCTTGCCCGTAAAGCGGGGATGACTTCACGCAGTATCGGATTGTATGAAGCAGACGTTAACAATCTTCGGAAAGCAAGGTATGAAACCGTAGCGACTCTCGCTGAAGCTTTAGGAGTTACAGTGAATGATATTTTTTTAGGTTAGACTTCAGAAAAACCGAAGTATACCCATCGATGGGTAGCTGGGGAATGGACAAGAAATACCTAGCAAACCTTAAAAGAGGAAGGGAGTGACGTTATGAAGCGCATCATCAATATCGACAGAAACGGAAACGTCATAGAGGATTTGTCGAAAGTAGAACTTCCAAGAGATTTGGAGATTAGTATTTTTGAAACGCTTAACCCGACAACCTCAGCTATGCGCTTGGAGGTAGAAAGCTATGACGGCTGCACAGTTTAAAGTAGTGAGCTTCACAGCCATGCTGGCCTTTGCCTTAGTCGCATATCCCGCGTTCATGTTCTACCGTTTCATAACTACTGAATTAGTAGAAGTTATCAGGTTTATAGCAGGGTTAGCAACATGAAGAAAGTGGGTGCTATTGATGGGGAGTCAAATTTTCACAGTATCTGAAACCGACTGTAAGTGGTGCGGTACTTACGTACAAGAAGCAGATGGCTACGCCCCGACTTGCGACGAGTGCCTAGAAACAAGAGCAGAGCAAGAACGAGAGAGGCGGGGATTAAGTTGAGCGGGCGTAGAGCAAAAGAGTTCGCACTGTATAAGGGCGAGGAGTTGCTAGCGATAGGGACTTACGTCGAGATTGCAAAGGAGCTAAAAGTACAACCTCGAACAATACGGTACTACGGTTCCAGCGCTTACAAACGCAAAATAGCGAAGCGTAAAAACCCGAAGAGCTACCGTGAGATAGTTCGCTTGGATGGCGCTGAAGAATGAAATGGGGGTGAAACGTTAATGAGTAGACGGTATTACTACTTAACACCTGAAGATCGAGAGGTTGCAAAATCCAACGGAATCAGTGAAGAAACCTTGAAGTATCGAGTAGGACGGGCTGGGTGGGATATTGATCGGGCGATTACGCAGCCGACTAGAAAAATCATTCGGACACGCATTGAGCATTTAAAGCTGGCAAGAGCGAATGGCGTCTCTGCAGACGCGTTTGCTAAGCGTTTAAAGCTAGGTTGGGCACTAGAAGAAGCGGCAAACACACCCGTACTCTCTCAAAAGGAGAGAACGAAAAGAGCCAGCCTGGTGAATCAGAAGTACGACCCTAAGGATATTGCCGAGGCAGAAGCCAATGGCATCAGCGCAGAGAGGTTTCGAGAACGTATGCGAAGCGGCTGGTCAGCTGAGAGGGCGAGAACGACACCTACTATGACACAGAAGCAATCCCTGCAGGAAGCCCTCAAGAGTTCACCTTGGCGCGACATTGCGGAAATGCAGTTCAACTTAAACACGCAACATCTTGAGAGGAGGTGAGACAGGAATGGCAATCGAGATTCAAGGCGAGATAGTTTCGGGTACAAAGTTTACGACTACGCTAGATATGACAGAAGCAGAGTTTCACAAACTCTCTTTCGAAGCGCAAGACGAGTTGATTATCAACGCAGGCAACGAGATAGAACCTGTAATGAGAAAACGAATCGAAGTATTCAGTGTGGAACCAAAATAAACACCCACTCGGCAAAGTGGGCGCTGAACAAAAACTATTTACACCATCATACCACAAAACAGGAGGATATATACCATGAATATTACTATCACAATCGACGCACCTGAGTTAGTAGGCGCAATCAACAACCTAGCAACAGCACTCGGCAATACAGGTTTACCTTTACCGACAGAAGCGCCTGTGAATACAGACAAGCCCGCTACGGAGAAAGTCGAAACACCTGCAAAGGTAGAAGAACCTGTAAAAGAAACAACCCTTGTTGAAAAAGCAGAAGAGCCAGTGCAAGAGGAAGCACCTACTAAAAAAGAAGAACCTGGCATTTCACTAGAGGTGGTGCGCGGCAAGCTATCCACTTTCACGGCAGAAGGTAAGGCAAATCAAGTGTTAGTGAAGGAAGCGCTGACAGCATTAGGCGTGAAGAAGTTGACTGACGTAGATCCAGCCGACTATGAAAACTTACTCGAAACAGTAGGGCTAACGGTATGACGCAACAGCCCCACAGTGAGAGAGCGCACGCAAGACTTAGCGCGTCCGGATCTTCCCGCTGGATGGCTTGCCCTCCTTCTGCTGAGCTTGAAAAAGATATGCCGGATAGTTCATCCGTGTTCGCAGAAGAAGGAACGGCAGCGCACGAACTCTCGGAAATATTCCTGTTGCATGAAATCGGTGAAATCAGTAAACGGGCTAGATCGGTACGGCTCAACAAGTTTAAACGTGAAAATGAACATTACTCGCAATCTATGGAAGATTACGTGCAGTCATACGTGGATGTAGTCATGGAACGAGTCAATGAGGCAAGAGCGACTACGCCAGATGCATTGGTCTTAATCGAACAGCGCCTCGACTTCTCTGCTTGGGTGCCGGAAGGATTCGGTACTGGTGACGTACTCATCATGGCAGATGACCAAGTAGAAGTAGTGGACTTGAAGTATGGCAAGGGTGTGCCCGTGAGTGCCGTAGACAACCCACAAATGCGATTGTATGGCTTAGGTGCTTACGACCGTTACAGCCTTCTGTACGACATTGACAAGGTGCGAATGACGATCGTACAGCCAAGGCTTGACAGTGTCTCTACTGAGACGCTGACAGCCGATGAATTGCTTGAGTGGGCGGACAACGAGGTCAAGCCGAAAGCAGTTATGGCGTGGGCAGGAGAAGGAGATTTCCAACCTGGCGAACACTGTCGCTTCTGTAAAGTAGCCCCAACATGTAGAGCAAGGGCAGAAGAGAACTTGGCTATGGCTGAGTACGACTTTGCAGAACCGAAACTTCTGTCGAATGAAGAGATTGCGGAAATCTTAGCGAAAACAGGCGAACTACAGAAGTGGGCAAAAGATGTCGAAGCCTACGCTTTAGAGCAAGCCGAGAAACACGGTACCAAGTTTGACGGCTGGAAACTAGTCGAGGGTCGAAGCAACCGCAAGTACACGGATCCAGAAGCTGTTGCAGAACTCTTGAAAGAGAAAGAGTATGCAGAAACGGACATCTACAAGCCGCAAGAACTGAAGACGATCACCGCACTAGAGAAAGTGCTTGGCAAGAAAGTGTTCTCTGAAACACTTGGCAGTTTAATAGAGAAGCCGCCTGGCAAGCCCGCTTTAGTCGTCGAAACGGACAAGCGACCTGAACTCAACAGCGCGGCATCGGCAGAAGCAGACTTCGGAGACGATCTACTAGATTAAAGCAACACCAAAATAAAACACAGCCCAAAGAGGCGAAAAGGAGATCAAACAAAATGGCTAAAATCAACGGAACGAAAGTTACAACTAACGAGGTACGCATGTCTTACGCACAGGTTTTCGAACCAAAAGCAATGCCCGGATCAACGGACGAGAAGTACAGTGTTTCCCTTCTAATCCCGAAAAGTGACACAGAAACGATCAAGGCAGTTGAACAAGGAATTGCCGCTGCTCAACAGGCAGGAGTGGAAAAGTTCGGTAAGAAGTTCCCGGCTAAACCGAAAACGACATTCCGAGACGGTGACGAAGAACGTCCAGACGATCCAGCGTACAAAGACCACATGTTCCTAAACTGTACGAGTAAAAGCAAGCCCGGCATCATCAAGAAAGCTCCGGCAGGCAGTGGTGTTCGCTTCATTGAGATAACGGACGAATCAGAGTTCTACTCTGGATGCTACGGCAAAGCGGTTATCAACTTCTTCGCTTACGATGCACAAGGCAGTAAAGGGGTATCAGCAGGGCTGAATAACCTCATGTTCACTCGTGACGGAGAAGCGTTCGCAGGCAAGAACAATGCAGAAGATGACTTTGCAGACGAGTTCGAAGATGACGATGAAGAAAGTTTCTTGGATTAATCAAACAACAGGAGGGCGCGACTGCCCTCTTTCTTTATACCAAAAACGGAGAGGAAGAGATTTGAATGGCGGAATATAAAGTAACTTACACGGCTGAAGGAAAGGTAAAGCATGAACTGACTTATAAAGGGCTGACTTTTGATTACACAATGGTTCCTCACAGTTTAGGCAAGACGAGCGATAAGAAAAGTTTTGACAGCCAGATGTTTGAAAGAATGCCTTATGAAGATTCAGAAGTATTAGAGGCAGTCGGTGACTTAGATTTTGCTGACGAAGACGTAATTGAAGAAGTGATTTCTTTTTTGTCAGAACGTGAGTAAAACGAGACGGGAGGGAAACCATGAAGGTACTCAATATCGACATAGAAACTTTTTCTAGTGTGGATCTACTCAAATGCGGGGTGTATGCCTACGCGGATTCTCCGGACTTTGAGATTCTGCTCTTTGCTTACTCGGCAGATGGCGCACCAGTGGAAGTCGTAGACCTTGCTGAAGGAGAGGAACTTCCCTCTGCAGTATACAAAGCGCTATACGATCCGGCTGTTCAGAAGGTAGCCTACAATGCGAACTTTGAACGTACGTGTATAGCCGCTCACTTTCATATTGAACAACCGCCTGAACAATGGAAATGCACAGCAGTAGATGCTTCACGGCTTGGACTGCCTGGCAACTTGGCAGGAGTCGCAGAAGCCCTCAACTTGGATCAGCAGAAAGACACCGCAGGTAAAGCACTGATCCGCTATTTCTCGATACCGTGCAAACCGACGAAAACGAATGAAGGACGTACACGTAACCTTCCTGAACACGACCGTGAAAAGTGGGAGATGTACAAAGAGTACAACCGAATAGACGTAGAAGTCGAAATGGCGATTCGTAAGAAGATCGATCCCGCTTTGTCTGTCAGTCCATTTGAACAAGACTTGTGGTCACTGGATCAACGCATTAATGACCGAGGGGTGTACTTGGACCGTTTACTAGTAGACCAAGCCATTAAGTGTAATGAAGAGTTCGCGAAAGAACTGTTGGCTCAATCAAAAGAACTCACAGGGCTTGTGAACCCGAACAGCCCCGCGCAGTTGAGAGGTTGGCTATCTGAACAAGGTGTAGACCTACCCAATATGCAGGCAGAAACGATAGACAACGCCCTTAGCAATATGAGCGAGAGCGACGTCAAACAAGTGCTAGTAAACCGCAGGCAACTGTCCAAGGCATCCGTTTCCAAGTACAAAGCGATGGAGCGGTCTGTCTGTTCGGACGGACGAATTAAAGGGTTATTGCAGTTTTACGGTGCAGGGCGTACAGGCAGATGGGCAGGACGTATCGTCCAGGTGCAGAACCTAACGAAAAACTATATCCACGATATCGAAAACGCAAGCAAGGTCATCAAGGCAGGCAACTTTGACAGCGTGGATCTACTCTTCAAAGAATCGAAAAACGATATCCTTTCTCAGCTAGTTCGTACCGCGTTGATTGCGTCACCAGGTAACCGTCTCATCGTCTCGGATTTCTCGGCTATTGAAGCCCGAGTCATTGCATGGTTCGCACAAGAGAACTGGCGCTTACGCGTATTCGAGACTCACGGCAAGATTTATGAAGCCTCTGCTGCCGAGATGTTCAACGTGCCGATCGAGTCGATTGATAAAGGTTCGGACTTACGACAGCGAGGCAAAGTCTCTGAATTGGCTTTAGGTTATCAAGGCGGACCAGGTGCTTTAAAGGCAATGGGCGCACTTGATATGGGACTAGAAGAAGGCGAGTTACAAGGTTTGGTTAACGCGTGGCGTGCCGCGAACAAGAACATTGTGAACTTCTGGTACGCCTGTGACCGAGCCGCGATAGAAGCCGTACGAGATAAAACGTCTGTCAAGACCCACGGCATAGTATTCCAACACTTGAAAGGCATCTTGTACGTCACGCTTCCAAGCGGACGTCAACTAGCCTACGTCAAGCCGCGGATTGTCGAAGGGAAGTTCGGACAACCTTCTATAGAGTTTATGGGCTTAAACTCCGTCGGTAAATGGGGAAAGGTCGAAACCTATGGAGGGAAACTGGTGGAGAACATCGTCCAAGCAACCGCAAGGGATTGTCTAGCTGAGTCCATGATGCGAGTCGAAGAAGCAGGTTATCGAATTGTTATGCACGTACACGATGAACTGGTCACCGATACACCGATAGGGTTCGGCAGTTTAGCAGATGTCGAGGAGATCATGAGTCAACCGATTGACTGGGCGCCAGGTCTTACGCTCAACGCTGAAGGTTTTGAAACTACTTTCTATATGAAAGATTGATACGCATTTGACAGAAAAGGAGGAGTGGAAATGGATAAAATCACAATAGCGAAAGATGTAAACGGTAAAGAAATCAAACGTAATGCGTTGGTGAGGATAGTCAACAACCCTAAACCGAACCATGCGTGGTTAAGAGAAGGTAATACTTTGAGAGTCGTTAATCACGAAAATCGAAATTGGTTCGGGGAAAAAGAACACAATATAGTTTTTCTTAAATCAAAAGGTTCTGGTCTGCGCTGTCAACAAGGTATTCAGGATAAACAGCTTTTGGTTATAGAAGATTAAACAGCAATAAGACCGAACTACGACAAAAGGAGTCAATCCAATGAAACAGCAACTGATTGAGAAGCGAAAGAGCGTACAAGCCGAAATACGGCACTTGAAGAAGCTCCAGACTGCTGCTCGGAAAGAGAAAGACACAGCAGAAGCAAGACGTTTAGGAGAGAAGATTGAAACCCTTGAACGCTCTCTACCTCGCTACAAGTCAACCGTCCAGCCGATACAGTTCTCAAACGGTGTGGTAGTGGACGGAGCCTTAATCAAAGCCTACTGCAAGAAAGTTCCGAAAGGTAGCCCGCTGACTATAGCTTTTACAGACTTCTACGGACTAACTTTGATGCATAAAAGCGGGTTTATTAGCCTGCAAAACGTAGCCCACCTGTACGAAGGGTTCGAATTAAAGAAAGGTGAGGTGTTCATCGATGAACTTGGAATCACGATTTCATAAACATAAAAAGAACTTTGTAAATCCTGACCATATGAAAAAAGCTATAGCGGGATATCAAATAGATGAAAACGGAAATTACCTAGCTACTGATGCCGTTCAAGTGCTACGCATTAAAACCGGTGAACCTGGCGATTATCAGATACTCAAGCTGAACGGCACACCTGCAGACAAGGACGTAGACAAAGTGGATTTGGAACGGTTCTTCCCTGAACACGAACCGTGCGCAACCGTTGACCTCGATACTTGGCTGGACGCGGCTTCTGCTTTTGAAGCGGTTATGAAAGCCTCGGGTTCTGTTTCTGACGATAAAGGCAATCAGCTTATGCACCTGTACAGCAGAGATAATCTTCTTCACCTATCTTTCGAACTTCTGGACGGTACGCGAGGTGAGTGGGAGATCGGACAAGGCAGCGATACCGATTTCAGTCGCCACTTTGACGGAACAAGACTTGTCCAGTGCTTGAAAGTGTTCAGCGGACACGCGGTTGAAATAGATATTACGGGTGATGAATCGGCAGTTCGCCCGCTGATGTTTAGCGCTCCTGACATAGACGTAGTGCTGATGCCTGTGAGAGTGCAGTAAATGGTGAAAGTTTACGTGATCAGTAGCTTAATATTCTTACTGGCTTACGGGCTGGGATATATGAGAGGACGGGATCTGTAATGCCGAATAGAAACTTTCTTATTGAAGAACAAAAAGCATTTATCAGCATGTTACGCGAACAGATAAAAGAACGAAATCAGCAATTAGAAGTTGAACGCGCTAACCGTCTTAGTCTTGAAGCGGACAACCGAAGAATGTGGGAGACGCTTTACGGATCGGAAAGTAATCGGAATTATCGGGAGGGGTCGGAATGATTACAAAAACAGTTATAACATTGATAAAAACAATTAAGCCAGAAGAGGAAGAAGCCGCTAAAGCAATGTATGAATCCCGAGCGCTTAGAAATATGGCAATACAACGCGCTGAAGAAATCTATTCTGATTTATTCCAAGACGCTGAAACGATTGGTGTTGAAATTACTTTGGAGGATTCAGAATGATCCCAGGCAAACACGGAGCCATCATCATCAACCCGACACCCACCGTCACGGTAACCAAACGTAAGAACGGTAAACCTACAGTCCTCCAATATGAGGGCTTGCGGTTTATCCAGGATGAGTCCAATAGAGGACGTAGGAAGTGAAGCAGTAGACACATAATGATGAATAAGGAGGACGAGATAATGGTTGAATTTACGCTCTCAGTACAGCAATTAGAGAGGTTGATAAAGACCGCTAATTCTGATGAAGAACAAGAGGATATGCTGAATTTCAAGCTCAGGGATGGTCGTTTAATTATCACTCAATTCGATTGGGGACATGATAAAACTAAAACCTTAATGGATAAACCTTACTAAGCAGTACGACCATAAACCCAAACAAGAAAGGAGAACACCACCATGGAAGAACGTTATTTCTTACTAGAAGACGATTTTCTAACCGCAGAAGCGAACGGCATTAGTCGCAGGCTTGCCACCCAGCGCGTCCAAGAATACGGATGGACGGTAGACCGAGCCATCACAGAAACCCCAAACAGACCCAACGAAGCGTTTCAGAACTTATGGGAAGAGTGGGAATCGATAGCCAAGCAGAACCACGTGACGCGCGATAACTTCTATAACCGGACGCGCATACGAGGGCTGTCTCCTGAAGAAGCGGCAACCAAGCCTGTGCGAAGGTCGAAATGGACAGAAGAACAGCTCGCGGAAATGGCGAAAATTGGCTTATATCCAAATTTAGTGTCTACGCGGATTCACATGCTTGGCTGGTCCGAAGAAGAAGCGCTGACCACTCCTAAAGTTACGCAGAAAGAGCAAGCAAAACGGATAGCAGCCGGAACACGGAAATATCATGAAAACAACAAACAGAAAACGAAATGGGGAAATCGACTATGAAGAAGGTATTGGATAAAGGCTATGTACGACTGGTGGACAAGATGGGCAGCGACCTATCCATCGTTAATGCGGCACGTGTCTCGTTCGACAAGGAAAGCTACGCACTGAACGAAAAGGATGAGAGCTTAATAGCGTACTTAATCCGCGAAGGGCACACTAGCCCGTTCCGGCATGCGAACATGCAGTTTGAAATCTATTCGCCTTTGATGATGGCGCGTCAACACTGGAAGCACGTTGTCGGCTCAGATCACACGATGGATAGCTGGAATGAAAGCAGTCGACGATATGTGACTGAAGTGCCGGAGTTCTACATTCCCAGCCCAGCAGAATGGCGAGGCGCACCTGAAGACAGTAAGCAGGGCAGCGGAGAGAATCTTCCAGAAAGTAAAGGGAAAAACTGGACGGAAGCAATTCAGTTACATGCGGAACTTAGTGAAAACCTGTACAACCAAGCTATGACTGACGGTGTCTGTGCAGAACAAGCCCGCCTATTCTTACCTGCTTACGGTTTATACATTCGGTATTACTGGTCCGCTAGTCTGCAGTCGGTCTTACATTTCCTAGATCAGCGCCTTGACTTGCACGCACAGAAGGAAATCCAAGTGTATGCAGAAGCGGTGGAAGTATATGTAGTGCAAGAGTTTCCGGCTGTTTATGAAGCGTGGAGAAAAGCCCATGAACCAAACGCCAAATAAAGAGATGATGCAGGCGGTCTTTGAGAAGAGGGTGCTCGTGAAGCTTTTGAAGAAGGGTTTACTGGATGTATCGATTTTCCACAGGTGCCGCAAAGCGGGCATGTCTCATGAGGAGATTTACAAGTTGTCGGGTATGAGCCAGAAAAAATATTACGCTTGGCGCAGAGTCAACGGGCTGTTAATAGACAAGGAGCGATTGAAATGAACGTAAAAAAGCAGGAGAACATAGAGAAAATGAACGCGGTCTATGAAAGAAGGAAACTGGTGAAAGACTTCCCTATTTCTCTGGAAGACTACCAATTGATGAAAGCGAAGAAGATGACGGATCAGCAGATTATGGACAAGCACCGCTTACCCGCTAATCAATGGTACGACTGGAAACGTGCAGTGGGGTTAGTGAATAAGAAGAAGCAAACAGCTACCCCTCCGCCTGCAGTCGAAGTGAGCAAGGAAGAAGCAGTGGTTGCTGTACCTCCGGTTCAACCTGAACCAGTGCCTGTTTCTTCTATTAAAGACCGCATCTTGCAAACTATCACAAGTCAGATAGACGCTCAGACCGATAAAGGTGTTGGTAAGTACACTCACAACCTAGATGATTGCCCACCTGAGAAGTTCAACTGGCAGCAGATGATTAATGAAGAGTTAATTGATGCATTACAGTATCAGCAGAAAGAAATCGGGCGTTTGCAGATCAATGCAGGTTTAAGTCTTGACCAGTATCAGAAACTGAGTGCCCGGACTGCCGTATCAGATAACTTGGCTATGCTGAATTACGGTTTAGGTATCTCGGGTGAAGCGGGGGAAGTATCCGATTTGATTAAGAAGCGCTTCTTCCACGGACACACAGACGGAAACCTCGAACTGGCGAAAGAACTCGGAGACGTCCTATGGTACATCTCGCAGATCGCTAGAGAAGCGGATCTGTCGTTAAGCGAAATAGCAGAAGGCAACATTGAGAAATTACAGAAACGCTACCCGGAAGGATTTAGCGAACACGCAAGTGTAAATAGATCGGAGTGAAGTAGTTGTGGTACACCTACAAAAAGAGCAAGTGAATATTCAGCATAATGGTTCGTTCGTTATCTCGACAGCCTCTAGCCGTCACTCGACAACGTGGAAGAACAGCGAGGTATCTTGGGCGGATCTTGTACGGAAATTGTCGATGACGACACGCACACCTGAAACGTATGCCGAGTATCAGAAGATGTCGAAGAAAGAGCAAGGCGCTGTAAAGGACGTAGGCGGCTTTGTCGGAGGCAGTCTAAAAGGCGGCCGCAGGAAAGCAGATGCGGTCGGATGGCGTCAAGTCGTGACACTGGATGCAGACTTTGTCAAAGGCGAGTTCTGGCCGTCGGTCGAGATGCTGTTTGACCATGCTTGCGTGGTGTACTCGACTCATTCCCACAAGCCGGATAAGCAGAAGGTGCGCTTAGTGATCCCGCTGAGCCGCACCGTTACCCCTGAAGAGTATGTAGCCATCTCGAAGAAAATAGCCGCTGACATCGGCATCGACATGTTCGACGATACGACGTACCAACCGCACCGTCTCATGTATTGGCCGTCCACTGCCTCGGATGCAGAGTATATATTCGAAGTACAAGACACGGACTGGCTAGACCCTGACGCGGTGCTCTCTCGGTACAACGACTGGCGCGACCCGCTTGAATGGCCTGTATCGAGTCGGCAGTCAAAAGTTCAACAGCGTTTAGCGGATAAGCAAGGTGACCCGCACGAGAAGCCGGGCATGATCGGCGCGTTCTGTAGAACCTATTCAATAGAAGAAGCAATCGAGACGTTCCTGTCCGAGCAATATACGCAACACTCAGACGGTCGGTACTCGTATGTAGACGGAAGCACAGCAGGCGGTTTGGTTCTTTACGAGAACGGTAAGTTCGCGTACAGCCACCACGGCACGGATCCGATCAGCGGCTTGCTTGTTAACGCGTTCGACTTGGTCCGTCTACATAAGTTCAACGCGTTAGACGTTGACGCGAAGGTGGATACTCCGATCAGTCGTATGCCGTCCAGTGTCGCGATGGCGAAACTAGCGAGAGAAGACGGTCGGGTAAAAGAGGCCTTGGTCACCGAGCGCCTTGCGTCTGCTGAATTCGACTTCATGGACGAAGGGGACGAGGAAGAAGAAGAAGAAGAAGGGATGGAAGCCTCGGAGTCTCGCGACACGCGCTGGACGAAGAAGCTGACGATTTCTAAGAGCGGAGATATCGAGGATACCCGTTCTAACCTACTGCTGATTCTTGAGAACGACCCGAATTTGAAAGGGCGATTCGCTTTGAACGAGTTCGTGCAGCGGTCGTTAATTAAAGGCAATCTACCTTGGCGCGATGCAGAGGAGAAAGGCGATTACTTCGGAGATTACGATGAAGCCGGTTTACGGAATTACCTAGAGAACGTGTACGGCATATCGTCTGTGCTGAAAACACAAGATGCGTTAGCGCAGGTCTTCCACACTCACCGTTTCCACCCTGTCCGGGATTATCTTGAAGGGCTAGAGTGGGACGGGGTAGAGAGACTGGAAGCCTTGTTGATCGAGTCGTTAGGTGCCGAAGATTCGGAGCTGAACCGTGTGGTTACGCGTAAGACGTTTGCGGCAGCAGTCGCACGGATCTTCGACCCTGGATGCAAGATGGACTACATGCTGACGCTGGTCGGACCGCAAGGCATCGGGAAATCTTCTCTGTGGGGCAAACTCGGGGGTGCTTGGTTCTCCGATTCCCTCACCTCTGTTACAGGCAAAGAAGCGTATGAGCAGTTGCAGGGCGCATGGATCGTGGAGATGGGCGAACTATCCGCTACACGTAAAGCGGACGTAGAGTCTATCAAGCACTTCCTAACCAAACGCATTGACCGATTCCGAGTGGCGTACGGGCGACATGTTGCCGATTTCCCTAGGCAGTGCATATTCATTGGTACAACGAATGATGTAGAGTTCTTGCGAGATCAGACAGGCAATCGTCGTTTTTGGGTTATGCCTGTTGGCAAGCAGGATGTAGTGAAACCGTGGCACCAGTTAGGCAAGGAAGAGGTCGACCAGCTATGGGCGGAAGCGGTAGCTTGTTACCAGGGAGGCGAATTGCTATATCTCCCGGAAGCTTTAGAAGAGCAAATGTGGGAGATCCAGAAAGGGCATTCAGAGGAGTCTCCTTTGTTTGGTCCGATACAGGAGCACCTTGAAAAATTAGTACCGGAAGACTTTGAATCTCTTGAAATGAGTGCCCGTAAAGACTTCTACAATGGTACGTTTGAACTAGATGACGAAGGCACGGAAAAGCGCCAAAGAGTGTGTGCTTTAGAGATATGGATCGAGCTATTGAACGGCAGACCGGAGAAGTTTCCGATGATGGACAGAAGAGAAATCAACTCCATTTTACGACGTATGCCGGGGTGGAAACTACACGACGGTAGCCAGTCTGGTCACCTTCGTTTCGGTCCTGAAATTGGTACGCAAAGGGGGTACATCCGATTAGGAGAAATGGAAGATTAGGAAATATTTGGAGGTGTTTTCCTTATCTGAAGGTGTTAACGAAGTCCAATATCGATTCGTTAACATTGTTAACATCGTTAACGGTAGGGCTTGAAAATGTTAACCATGTCAACGATGTTAACAAACTTTTTTAGCAAATGGTTAACACCTCAAACCTATACAGGGCAAGGGTTCAACCCTCCATGTTAACCATGTTAACCATTTATTACTATAAATTAGATTTATATATATTAAGGATAGGTATAGGGGGTATACACGTATATGAATGCTTAATACGCTATCCCCCGTAGAAAATCGAAAAATATCGTTAACATTGTTAACATGTCATATTTTAGCGAAGAAGGTGAATGGCTTGCTGGAAAAAGATTTGGAAGCAAAACTGACAAAACGAATTAAAGGTTTAGGCGGCTGGTCTGCTAAATTTGTAAGTCCCGGAATGTCGGGAGTACCGGATCGTATACTTCTACTGCCAGGCGGGCAAATGCTATTCGTGGAAATGAAAAAGCCCGGGCAGAAATTACGACCACTACAAGAGAAAAGAAAACGGGATTTAGAGCAGATGGGGTTCTTAGTCCGAGTAGTCGATTCGAACTATAAGATTGAGAGCCTGTGTCTCGCAATTGAAAGAGGCGATCTGTTTGACTAACTTCATTCCACACAGTTATCAGGCATACGCCATCCAACATGTACTGGATAACGAGGCAAGCGGGCTTTTCTTAGATATGGGACTCGGCAAAACGATTGCCACCTTGACTGCCATCGTTGAACTTATGCATGACCGATTTGAAGTAGAACGCGTACTAGTTATCGCGCCTAAGCGTGTGGCCGAGGACACGTGGAGCCGAGAGACTGAGAAATGGAACCATACCGCCTATTTAAAGATTTCAAAAGTGCTGGGATCTGTTAAGAAACGACAGGAAGCTTTGGAAGCGAAAGCCCACATCTACGTTATCAATCGCGAAAACGTGGATTGGCTAGTACAGCATTACGGAAAAGATTGGCCGTTTGACATGGTAGTTATTGACGAGCTGTCGAGTTTTAAATCCCCAAGCGCCAAACGTTTCAAGCAACTCCGGAAAGTCCGACCGTTCATCAAGCGCATTGTCGGGTTGACCGGAACCCCAGCACCTAACAGTCTGATTGATTTATGGCCCCAGCTGTATTTGCTGGATAAGGGTGAACGGCTAGGCAAGACCGTCACAGGTTACCGCAACACCTACTTCAACCCAGGCAGGAGAGATCCTTCCAAGTTCATCGTCTATACGTGGGAGTTGAAGCAAGGCGCAGAAGATACCATACATGAAACCATAGGCGATATTTGTATCTCGATGAAAGCGAAAGACCATCTCAATTTACCGGAACGGATTGACAACGTTCTACATGTCGATTTAACCGACAAAGAACGGAAATTATATAAACAGCTAGAGAAAGACAAGATATTGGAATTTGAGGACTCGGACGTAGTGGCGAACAATGCAGCAGGGCTGATGGGTAAGCTTCTGCAATTAGCTAATGGGGCTATCTACGGTGAGGACAAAGAAGTCATACCAATACATGACCAAAAGCTAGAAGCCTTAGAAAGCATCGTGGAAGAAGCACAAGGGCAGCCTATTCTTTTGTTTTACAGCTACAAGCATGACCGAGATAGAATTCGAGAACGATTCAAGCAAGCAGAAGAACTGGACCAAGAAGATTCCATTGCGAGGTGGAACCGCGGAGAGATTCCCTTGCTAATTGCACATCCAGCTTCAGCAGGGCACGGATTGAATCTGCAAGACGGTGGGCACATCATCGTATGGTTTGGGTTGACGTGGAGCCTAGAACTCTACCAACAAGCGAATGCAAGACTGGACAGGCAAGGGCAAACAGAAAGCGTGATTGTGCACCACCTCTTGACGAAAGACACGGCAGACGAACAGGTATTGCGTGTTCTACAAGACAAGGAAATCGGACAAGATGCGTTGATGGAAGCGGTCAAGGCAAGGATAGAACAAGCGAAAAGGGGCTGAGCGCGGTGATGCCGTATAAACACTATAATGACTTACAGAACGAAATAGACCTGCTAGAGTACATGCTGAACCAACATATCAGCGAACGAAAAGAGTGGGGCTTCACAGGCAGACTGGGTAGCACCGTCCGTATGGATCAAGCCGCACAACGGATGGATGAAATCGCCGTGCACATAGAACGTCTCGAACTCGAACTAGAGCGTAAAGAGAAGTACCGGAAACATATCGAGCATAAACTACAAGAGTTTGAAGCGATAGAATACCAGGTAGCTTACAAGCGGTACGTCGAGAAGAAACGACTAGAAGATATTGCGAAAGACTTGGGCTATTCTGTAGACTGGATCAAGAAAGTATCAGCAAGAGTAAAGAAGGCACTTTCTGTACACTGACAAGCCGAATAGGGCGTGTTAAAATGGTATTGTGGTACTAGACCAGTTGGTCGGTAAAATCCACCTAATCTCCGATTCCATCCAGTTGTTCCGACTGGGTGGTTTTTTGTGTAAAATTAAATAACGATTAATAAAAATAAACAGTATATTATCGCGTCTGATTAGTGTATACGCGTAGGAGGTGTCAGGAATCGATATGAGCATGATTAAATTACCCCATGATAAAGAGGCTGCGGCACAGTTGTTGGCTACTGGAGGACTAGAGAAACAAGAGGTAGCACGACAGCTAGGCATAGGTAGAAGCACATTATGGAAATGGGAAACACAAGACGATGTATTTGCTGCTAGGGTGGACGAACTTAAACATGAGTTTGAAAGTTTTGCCAAAGGATTAATACAATCAAAGTTGGTTACTGCTGTCGAAGACTACTGGAAACTTATTAAGACATGCGACAATGCCAGGGTTAGCGCCGATGGTTACCGTTTCTTTATTGAAAACCAAATAGGCAAACCAACCTCCCGTGTAGAAGTCGCGAACACCACCAAGGTGAAACCTACCGAGGTAGACATATTACAGGATGAATTCGAAGAAATAGATAACTCTTAAAGTGTCATAACTTAAAGGTATTGACACCTGAAAGACGACATGATAGTATCAGTGTTAATAGAGTGTCATATATAAGCGTCATAAGTGACAGGCTAAATTCATTGATAAAGGATGAGTCGTTATGAAATACGGTTACGCACGAGTCTCCACACAACAGCAGGATTTACAATCACAGTTGAATCAACTTACTAACGAAGGTTGCGAAAAGATATACCAGGACAAATTCACTGGAACTAAACGTGATCGACCTGAGTTTAATAAGTTGTTGGACGTGTTGGAAACAGGAGACACATTGGTGATAACGAAACTGGACAGGTTTGCACGGTCAACTGTAGACGGCATCAATGTCATTAAAGAATTGTTTGGCAGGGGGGTTAGGGTGCACGTCCTGAATATGGGACTGGTAGAGGACACACCCACAGGCAGACTCATCTTTAATGTCATGAGTTCGTTTGCTGAGTTCGAACGCGACATGATTGTGGAACGTACACAAGAAGGAAAGGCTATTGCTAGGCTAGACCCTGACTTTAAAGAGGGTAGACCTAAGAAGTTCAACTCCAAACAAATAGCACATGGAATAGAGCTACTTGAATCAATGACATACAAGCAAGTCGAAGAAAAAACTGGAATAAGTAAGAGTACCTTGATCAGAGCGGTCAGGGAAAAACGAACGGTCACAGAATAATTGTGGCTGTTTTTTTAATGGGGGTGGCTTCTGTTTTGGATTTTCCGAAATGGCGGTTGGTTGCCTCCACCATTTTTCATATATTTTTAACAAGTTCAGGAGGTGAGTATCATAGCGGAGTTAGACAATATCAACACGAAGGAAAACAGACAGACGCTGTATCGCCATCTCTCCACTACGTTCGGCAAAGAACGAGCGCAAGAGTTGATGATTGATCATCGGAACAATTTGTTCGGGGCGAATAGTCTGGCACACAGCTTGGGTAGACGGTCGCTTGAATTCTTCTGTCTGTATTTTCTGCAGGATGTATTCGTGCCGAAAGAGAATAACGAAGCGCGACAACTCGCCCCTGTCCATTATCGAATATGGAACGAACTAGAGAATATGCTGATCCGAGATGAATACGACAACTCAGCCCAGGTCTTGCCGCGCGGTGTTGGTAAAACGACGGTGGCGGATATGGCGCTATCAGTGTGGTCGCATTGTTACAAGATCAGCACGTATACATTGGTGGGTGGTCGTACGGAACAGGATGCGGTGGAGTTTATCCGAGAGACGCGCCAAGCGTTTGAAGAGAATGAATATATTCTGCACACGTTTGGGGAACTGGTCGACAGCCGAAAGCATACGACGAATAAGTTGGAACTGGAACTGACGAATAAGACGAAGATCCAGGCGATCTCTTCTACCTCATCCATTCGTGGTAAGAAGTTTAATGGGTCCCGTCCAACGATCATCATCGCGGATGACTACCAAGGGAAATCGGACGTCATTACGCAGGAAGCGCGGGACAAGAAGTATGATACCTGGCAGCAAGATGCAAAGTATGCCGGTGACAAGGCAGTCTATCGGGATGGAAAGAAAATCAAGATGGCTACTAAGTTTATTGCGCTGGGTACTATTCTTCATCGTGATTGTTTCATGAGCCGGTTATTGAAAACGAAATCGTACCGCAGCATTAAAGAGAAAGTCATCAATCATCCAGATGTGGACGAGCTCTTTAATACAGGACTGTGGGCAGAGTTCAAAAAGACGTATTATAACGCAACAGATCCGCACGCTGAAGAGAACGCGAAAGAATTTTATTATCAGAACGAAGAAGCTATGCAGTATGAGACGTTATGGCCCGACAAGTTCGACTGTTTGGATTTGGCACTGGATTATTACGAGGATCCGACATCCTTCAAACAAGAGATGCAGAATGACGCGGACAAAATCGGCGCGAAAGCGTTCCACCAGATTAAAACGATGGCGCGTGACGAAATAGAGCTGCAGGACTTCGTGAAAACGATCATGATCATTGACCCGGCAGTTGAAACAGGGAAGCGTAATGATTTCACAGCCATTATTGTGGGTTCGAAGACGTCCAATGAATTCCGCTGGGTGCGGGAGGGTCGTCTGCTGAAAGTGGAGTTTGACGAATACATCCGGAATGTGATTGAGATGCTAGAAAAGTTTGAGGATATCACGCACATTTGGGTAGAGAAAAACACCTTCAACGGTGCGGACGTGCGGGAGATACAAACAAGAATTGATAAGCTACCCCATCTATTCTCGAGAAATATTGAAATCATCAATGAACGACAAAATAAAAATAAAGAAGCTAAGATCCGAGCCATATCTGCAAAAGTAGATAGCGGCTTTATTTTATTTGCAGAAGAAGATCACGAATTCACGGATCAGATTCTTACATACGAGGGCGCGGGCTATACGCTGCACGATGATGCGGCGGACGCGACTGCAGAATTTGATCGTCTGATTGATGAGATTGAAGATGTGCCGACGGTTCGTTTTTATGGCAGTTCAGTACTATTTGGGAGGTAAACAGAGATGGAAAAACAATTGAAAAAGATTGCAGATGAGTTGCAACTAATCAGGAAAGAGATGCAAAGGAATAATCGTACTGCGAAAATCGAAAACACGGTAATGATGCAAGGTGAAGCTTTATTTTCAGAAGAAGAAACGATTGAACGGATCACTAAAAAAATAATTGAGAAATTAAAACAAATATGATTCCCACTCAAGTGAAGGTGGCTGGAATCGATTATACCGTCCAGGAAGTTGAAGGTTTTGTGGAAGAACATGAACTTGGTGGTCAAGTAATTTACCACAAAGGGAAAATCAAAATTGATTCAGCTATGTGCAAAACAAAGAAGGAGCAAATCTTTGTTCATGAACTAACCCACGCAATATTTATGGAAGCAGGGTATGACGAACAGGACGAGGATATGGTGAATCGTTTGAGCATTGTGTTGTACCAGGTACTTAAAGATAATCGATTACAGTTTGGAAAGGATTGATTTGAATGTCATTAACAAAGCAACATTTACAAAACAACTTTAACAAAGCGAGAGAAGCTGATTCTCCATATGTTTTCATCGGTATTAGTGCAGAAGGAGTAGATGAAGTTATCGTTATTCCTAAACGTTCGTTTGAAGATAAAGAAAATTTTTATCTCAGTGCGTATGATGAGAATTTGAATCATGTCATGAATAAAAAAGTTTATATCCGCGGTTTTTCTTTTGGTGATGTAGATGAAATCCGAAACATTATTTAAATAACATGCAGGAACAGAAAGGCGGTGAGTAAGTGAAGCTAACAGATGAATTGCTGAAAGAATGCGTGGATCGGCTGAAGGTCAATCAAAAGAAATTCAAGAAATATAAAGACTATTATGATGGTCAACACGACATTGTGAATGATTATGCCTATCAGGAATCGCGTTCCAATATGACGGTGGTCGTCAACTACTTTAAAAAGTTCATTAACGATGAAATTGCGTATGCGCTGGGTAATCCGGTTAACTATATTTCATATGAAGGCGATACGGAAGTAGCTGAGTTAATTGATCAGCATTTTTCGCACTGGGCAAAGGTGCATGATCAGCATCTGATGAAACAAGCGAACATTTATGGAGAAAGCTATGAGCTACAGTACATTGCCGACAATGAATTCAAAGCAACGGTCCTTAACCCATTGAATTGTTTTGTTATGGAGTCTGGCGGTGCTGATAGGAACGTCGTATTGGCTGTCCATGAATACAAAGAGCACCTTTTCAGTGGGGAGGTTCGGTATGATGTCTACCACGAAAATAAGGTCTATACGTATTCTGAAAAACTAGAGCAATTAAACGTACAAGGCATCAACTTTGAAGCGCCACCGTTGCGCGTGTGTGCAGCTAATCCAGAACGTCAATCCATGCTCGACGATATCAAGTCCGAGAACGACGCGTATAACGTGGTGCTGTCAGACTTGGTGAATGAAGTGAGTGATTTCCGTCAAGCATTTTTGAAAATCGTCGGTGCAAAGCTTGAACCTGACGAAGCGAATAAAATGAAGAAGTCGGGAATTATTCAGACTGGCGGTAACGCGGACATCAGCTACTTGATTAAAGAAATCAACGATACATTCGTTCAGAACTTGCTAGGCACGTTGGAAGAAAAAATTTATAAACTCGCCTCACATATTGATACAAACGAGAAGCTGCAATCGAATGTCAGTGGATCCGCTCTCCGTTCGCGAATGATTGCATTGGAGAACAAATGCATCTTGATGCAGTCCATGTTAGAACAGACGATTAAAGCGAGGCTGAAGAATTTCTTCCGTTACATTTATTTTCTAACAGG
Source organism: Sporosarcina sp. P17b (assembly GCF_002743115.1). Taxonomy (NCBI): domain Bacteria; kingdom Bacillati; phylum Bacillota; class Bacilli; order Caryophanales; family Caryophanaceae; genus Sporosarcina; species Sporosarcina sp. P17b. The sequence continues at coordinate 22,801 of NZ_PDYP01000020.1, forward strand.
CAAAGAGTACGACTATCGGAAAATTAAGCTGAAATTTACGATGAATATTCCGAATGACATTCTATTACTTGCTGACACGATCAGTAAGTTGCGCGATACGGTAAGTCAAAGGACTTTATTGACCCTGTTGCCATTCGTAGAGAATGCAGAATTGGAACTAGAGCAATTTTACGCTGAACGAAAGAAAGCCATGGAGGGTATGCTTGACCTAGATGCTTTGGAGCGTATTGGGCTGAATGAGAAAGCGGTAGCGGGTGATACAGTTGACGATGGATAAAGAAGTGCAGCGTATCCGTAAATTGATTGAACGGCAAGCCAGTAAAGATTTGAAGCCGCTTCTCACAGCCTATCGACAATCACAGAACCGTTTGGACGGGGAACTGGCTCGACTTACATCAAAATACATTGAAGATGGTGTGTTGAAGATATCTGATCAGCAAAAATACAGTGTTTTGATCAACTTGAATCGTCAGATTGTTGAACAAGCGCAGTCGTTAGGTGCTGTCGAGCTGACAGAAACGACCACGATTTTAAAAGATGCATATCAAGAAAGCTATTATCGAACAGCTTACAACTTGGACAGGGGGCTATCACAGACCGTGTCTTTTTCGTTGTTGCGTCCAGAGTTTGTGAGCGCTGCTGTAAATATGCCGATTGAAGGCAAGATGTTTAGTGATCGAATATGGGATAACAAAGAAAAGCTAGTGGCTCGTACAAGAGAGTTACTTGAACGAAACATGATTGACGGTACGGATCCTAAAAAACTAGCAAGAGAGTTGAAAAACCAATTCGGCGTATCGGCTTATGAAAGCACCAGACTAGTTCAGAACGAGGTAGCCAGGTGCACCAGACAAGCGCAAGACGAGATATATGAAGAGTCTGGCGTAGTGGACGAGGTCATGTTCGACGCGACTCTGGACAATGACACAAGCGACATCTGCGAAGAGTTGGACGGTAAGACTTTTCCCATCGATAACAAACCGGAAATTCCGGGAGACACACACGTCGGTTGTCGCTCAGATTATATTCCGGCTGTTGAGGGATGGAGTCCTACCCGTAAATTTGATAATGAAGCAAAGAAGGATATTGACTATACGTCCTATACGAAATGGAAAGAGTCACAAGGTATTTAATAATTTGCGTCTGTGGGGGCAACGTCACAAGGGCAATAGGAGGAAAAGTAATTATGACAATTGATGAAATCAGAGCGTTTTTAGAAGCGAACAAAGACAAGGATGAGGTGAAACAATTTTTAACGGGTCTGCAGGGTGCTGTGGACGTGCAGAAGATTGAACAGTTATCTCAAAGCGATGCGACTATCAAGTCGTGGCTGGATTCACAAAAAGATCGTCACTCGTCTAAATCATTGGAAACGTGGAAAGCAAATAATCTTCAGTCGTTGATTGAAGAGAAATTAAAGGAACTGAATCCTGATAAATCTCCACAAGACATCGAGTTAGAAAAGATTAGAAAGCAACTGGCAGACATGGAGCGAGAAAAGCAGCGGGAGTCATTAAAGAATAAAGCCTTGACTATCGTAACCGAAAAAGGACTTCCAACATCTGCAATTGATTTTTTCTTGGGTGAAGATGAAGATACAACTTTGCAAAATCTAGAAAAATATGAGAATGAATTGAAAAGTTTCGGTCAACAGATGGTGGAAAAAAGTATGAAAAAAAATGAATATACACCACCAGGTACAGATGGCTCTGACGATAAAGGGACAGGTTCTCGTTTTGCTAAGGCTGCAAACGATTCAGCAAAACCAGTAGACAATAAAATTTGGGAGTAAGAGAGGAGAATTTTTCATGTATGTAAAAAACTATGGTAAGGCAGAGGGTATTAATTTTTTAGCAAGTGCAACGGTTACGAGCTTCACGGAACAAATTAGTAATTCGGGGGTAGCTGCAGATGCAAATGGCCGCAAGGTTGTAAAGGCGGGCACGGTATGGCCTGCGAATGACGCAACAGCTAAAGGTCTGGTTTACTCAGATGTAGACGTAACAGAAGGACCACAACCAGGCGCTGTACTTTATGAAGCGTGGGTTATTGAAGAACGTTTGCCCGAACTTGTGGACGCGTTGGCGAAACCAGAACTACCAGGGATCAAATTCCGCTAAGTAAAAAATGACTGATCTGACTAAACTATAAAACTGATTGAATGGAGGGCATAAACATGCCAAGTATTTTAGAATTATTTGACCAAAAAGAAGTATTAAATTATATGAAAAACAGAGAGTATCCTGCATTGGTGGGTGAAACGCTTTTCCCCGAAATCAAAAAGCAGTCACTTGAATTCGATATGATCAAGGGTGGCAACTCAATGCCTGTCGTTGCGTCTATCCATGCATTTGACACAGAGGCAGAGATCGGCAGCCGTGAAGCTAGTAAAATGGCAATCGAGCTTGCATTAATTAAACGCAAGATGCAGTTGAAAGAGCGTGACATCATCGCAATTGAACAGCCACGTAATCAGGCAGAGCAAGAATACTTGATGAAGAACGTATTCAACGATATCGATGTATTGACAGCGGGTGTACGCGCTCGCGTTGAAGCAATGCGTATGGAAGCATTAGCAAAAGGGACTGTGACATTAGATGAAAATAACCTTGACCTCTCAGTGGATTATGGTGTGCCTGCCGCTCACAAAGAAGCGTTGTCCGGAGTTGGTCTATGGACTGCTGATACATCCGATCCAATCGAAGATTTACTACGCTGGGCAGATACGTTAGGGACAAGCCCAAGTCGTGCACTGACTTCTAATGCGGTATTGTCCGCTCTGCTACGTCATCCGAAAATTATCGGTGCGTTGTACGGACGTGATTCCATGCGTGTAGCAACTCGTGCGGACCTTAATGCCTTTATGCAGCAGCATGATCTACCGATGATTGCAACGTATGACAAGCAATACCGAAAGCAAAATAAAGACGGCACATACACGCAACACCGTTATTTCCCGAAAGATGCATTCGTAATGTTTGGAGAAGGGCAGCTCGGCGAAACGCTGTATGGTCCTACTCCTGAAGAGAACCGTTTAGTACGTGATCCAGCCGTCAATCAATCACAGATTGGGAATGTTTTGGCTATGGTCTACGAAGAGTCGTTGGATCCTGTTTCTACTTGGACGAAAGCAGTCGCTACGGCAATGCCTTCATTCCCAGCGGCTGGCGAAGTGTTCCAAGCGACACCAATCGAATAAGGGAGTGAAGAACATTGCCTAAAGTCAGAGTGAAAGATATACCTGTGCGTTATGAAAACGAACGTTACGGGGTGGGTGTTGTGTTTCAAATGAAGACTGAACACGTTATGGAAAAGTTAGTGGAAGTTTTGGATGAGGGTGATAAAACCGCAACTGACAAGACTGCCCACAATAAGAATTATCACGAGATGACGAAGAATGAACTTCTGGAATTTGCGAAGGTGAATGGGTTTTCTGTTAGCCATAGTATGAAAAAAGAGGACATTCTTTCGAAGATTGAAGGTGAACAGAATGGATCCGAACAAAGCGAGCTTGACGGAGATTCCGGCATTGGCGCCACCGTTGAACCAGGTGAATCAGTCAAAAACGACATCGGCAACCTCTTTGCTGCCGATTATCAAGGAGATTCTGAATCTGACAGATGATTCAAAGAATCTAGTGATTGATCATTATATACAATCGGCGAAGCAGCGGATTATGAATGAATGCTGGCGCGACGACTTCCCGGTGGAGCTGGACCACATTGTTGTGGAGATGGTGACTGGCAAAATGAACAATACCTCTATTGGTGGCATTACATCCATCAAACGCGGTGATACTTCGATGTCCTACGATTCGAGCGACGCTTTCCACCGTACACTAGAACGTTACAGTGGTGAATTAGAACGCTTCAGGCGGGTGATTATAGGGTGAATATCGAACAGACGATCATTGAGTCGACTTACTTTCACAAGGCCACTGTACAGCGTCATGGGGATTTTGAGGACGAGTATGGAGAGACGAAGCCTGGGGTAGCTGTCTTATATGAGGATATCGATTGCGCGGTGAGTCAGAATTCAGGATGGAATGCCAGACAGACCGATCCGCGTAATATTGTTGAATACAATACGAAATTGTTTTGTTCTCCGGCCTATCTGATTTTGCCAGGCGATATTATCACGGCTGTGTTTGAAAACGGACTGGTCCGTAAATACAAGGCGGGCGAATCGATTCCCTACCCTTATCATCAGGAAGTTCCGTTGCTGAGAGAGGATGAAGCCTAATGAGCCAAACATATGGTTTTGATAAGTTTCAAAAGCGATTGCTGAAATTGGCGAATGAAACGCCTGAGAAAATAGACAATCAAATTGCACGGATGCAGATGATGGTTTTGGCTGATACAAAGCAAGGCACGCCTGTGGATAGCGGAAACTTGAAAAGGAAATGGACTGTCGGTCAAATTTCAAATGGTGTCGGTGAGGTTGGGACCAATCAAGATTATGCACCTCACGTCGAGAAAGGTTTCATACATGCGAATAGCGGACAAAAAGTAGAAGGACATCACATGCTCGAGAAAGCAGTGGAACAGATGAATAATCGTTTCCCTGATGAAATGAAGAATTTCTTTGAAGAGTTGGCAGGTGATTTGAAATTATGAGTATCTCGATTGTGGATATAAAGCGTTCTATCTTGAATCTTTTGAAAAAGAAATACCCAAACCATACCAGGTACGCCGAAAAGATGCCGACTGATTTCAAAAGACCTTCCTTCTATTTGTATTTCGTTCCTCTTGAATCGGCACATTCTACCAGGCTGTTTATTGAGAAATCGTTAATGGTTAAACTAGACTGCTATTCATTGAGTCGTACGAATGAAGAAAATTTAATAATGGCTGACGCCCTAGAATCTATATTCCACAACACATTGAAAGTGGGAAATAGATTCTTTTCTATTATTCGCACAAAAAGCGATTTTATGGAAGATGTGTTGACGTTCACTTTCACGTTGAATTTTGACGATGGAGTAAATGTGCTTTTTGCAGGTGACGATTTTACAGAGGACGATGAAGAACTGGGCTATACCGAAGGCAAGATACGGTTTATGGAAAAGTTGGAACTTAAATAACGAAATAAGGAGTTGATTGATTTGGGATTACCAGAGGTATTGATCGCGTTTAAATCAAAAGCGGTATCAGCTATTAAACGCTCTCAGAAAGGCGTTGTAGCGCTGTTAATAAAAGACACGGCAACAGCTAGTGTAGTTGCATATAAAGGCATTGAGGATGTGCCTGGCGGGACGTACGAGGCGAAAAATGTAGATTACATTAATAAAACCTTCATGGGAACGCCGTCAAAAGTGATTGTAGTGAATATTGGTACGGAAGGCACAGTAGCTGAAGGTTTAAATCTTATTAAAAACATGAAAATAAATTATTTGGCCGCACCGTTTGCTACAGCCGAAGACGCTACAGCAATTGCAAGTTTTATTAAAAGCCAGCGGTTGAACAAAAGAAAAACGATTAAGGCGGTCCTGCCTAGTAATAAGGCTGATGACGAAGGAGTCATTAACTTTACCGCAGAAGAAATTAAAGTAGGCGAGAAGGAATATACCACAGCCGAATACACAGCACGTGTTGCTGGAGCATTAGCGGGTTTGCCGTTCACTCGTTCTGCTACGTATTACGTTTTCCCAGAAGTGGATTCAGTTAAGGAAGTGGAAGATCCAGATGCAGCTATCGATGCTGGCGAACTTATCTTAATTCACGATGGCGAGAAGACTAAGATCGGACGTGCCGTGAACAGTTTGACCACTTTCACCGTGCAAAAATCTAAACAGTTTAGCAAAATCAAGCGGGTAGAAGGCATGGACTTTGTGAAAGATGATATTCGCGACACTTTCAATGACTCGTACGTGGGTAAGGTCATCAACAATTATGATAATAAATTGCTGTTTTTAGGTGCTGTCAATGCGTATTTCAAAATTATTGCAAATGACAATATTTTAGATATCAATTATGACAACCGCGCTGAAATTAACTTTGAAGCACAGTATTTATATCTAAAGTCCATTGGCGTAAATGTGGATGAATTGACCATTCAACAGATTCTAGAATACAACACGGACGAAAAAGTATTTGCAGGAGCTGCAGTGAAATTCGTCGACGCGATGGAAGATCTGTTCCTCGATATAGCGGTATAAATTCGTAAGGAAAGAAAGGGATGATTAAATGACTGTTTTAGAAGGCCGTCGGGTGTTAAACGGTAAGCACGCCAAACTCTGGTGGGATGGAGAATTGATTTTTGAAGTGGAATCGTTCGAATCTAAGATTGTAGCAAATAGAGAAGAAGTCAGCGTCGGAGCTTCTATGGATATAGATAGCAAGCTGATCAGTCTTACAGGTGAGGGGTCTATGACTTTGAAGAAAGTATATTCCCGCGGTATCAAGAAACTTCTTCAAGCTTGGAATGAGGGGAAGGATCCGCGCTCCACATTAACAGGACTCAATGATGACCCAGATGCTACAGGTGGACAAAAGGAACGTATCACAATCAATAACGTATGGTTCAATGAAATCATCTTGCTTTCTTTTGCTAGAGGTGAGATGGGCGAAAGAGAATATCCATTCGGATATACCGCTTCTAGTGTGGACATCCAAGAAACTATTGAATAAAAAGGGAGAGATTAGAATGGCACAGCCGATTTCAATCAAAGAATTAATTAAACGTAAAGCAGAACTTAAAAATAACAGAAAAAACAAGAAGAAGCAGACGCTCCATATTCAATCGCTTGATTCGCATATCAAGATCAAACAGCCGGAAAAATCACTAGTTGTGGATGCGATGGAAATGGCAGGGGACGGTGGTGACGAATACACGACTTATGAATGTGTCATTGAGCCGAATTTAAAATCTACAGAACTGCACAAAGAGTATGGCGTTGAGCATAACCCGATGGAAATCGTCCATGCCATTTTCGAGCCTGGAGAAGTTTCGCGAATTGCTCAAGCTTGTATTAATCTCGCTGGCTATGGCAACAGCGTAAAGGTAGTAGATGATATAAAAAACTAATCACTGAAGATGGTGATCTATATTTAATTCATTACTATCTTCAGAAGGGTTTTACTCATGATTATATCTTGAGCCTATCAAAAATGGATAAGTATTTTTATAATGCTTCAATGTTAGTAGCAGAAGATGAAGAAAAGAAGAAAATGCAAGCTATGGGGATGGGTTAATATCCGTCCCTTTTTATTTTCACTGTAGAAAACGAGGTGAAAAAGTGAGTTATATATTAGGCGCTATCTTAGAACTAAAAGACAATGCTTTCACATCAGGTGTGAAAGAATCGGCAAGTGCTACAGGTAAGTTAAAAGATGAATTAGACAAAACGAGTGAAGCAGGTTCGTCATTCGGAGGAAGCCTGAAAAAAGCAGGTAAAACTGCTGCCATCGGAATAGCAGCTATTGGTACTGCAACTGTTGGAGCCACCGCAGCCGCATTCGCTATGACTAAGAAGGTAACAGACGGTTTCGATAACGTAGCTAAAACGTCCAGAAAAATGGGTGTATCATCTGACTTTTACCAAGAGATGGATTACTGGGCAGGTCAAAACGGTGTATCTACTAACGATATGGAAAAGTCGATGAAGCGATTGAATCAACGTGTAGGTGAAGCTAGAGGCGGTAACGAGAAGTACACCGGAGCTTTAAAAGCGCTTGGCATTGATATGACCGCTGTGAAAGATGGCACACTGTCCACTGAGGATGCAATGTCTCAATCAGTCACAGCTTTATCCAAAATGACGAATGAACAAGACAAAGCCGCTCTTGCATCGGAGTTATTCGGTACTAAACTTGCACAGGAACTAATGCCGGCAATACAAGACGGATCTCTCTCGATGGAAGACGCGCAAAAGAACGCGAAAGAATTAGGTTTTGTTATCGGGGAAGATACGCTGGGAGCTGCAGAAAAATTCAACGACACCTGGGACGATCTGACCCGGGGCGTACAGGCATTCGGGGTAAAAGCGATTGCCGGGATGATGCCCTTCTTTCAAGGGCTTATGGAATTCGCAATTGATAAGCTTCCGGTTGCACAGGCTATGTTCACTACCGTTTTCGATGCCGTAGGTTCCGTTATCGGATGGCTCGGTGACAAAGGAACCTATGTATTTAACGCCATTAAAGAAGCTGTAATGAATAATCAGCCGACCTTAGAAGGCATGCGTGATATTTTCAAAACCATCGGAGAAAAAATCAGTGGGTTATATGAAGCTTCCCAACCAGTTTTTACTTGGTTAGGACAAGAAGGTATTCCGATTGTTGTGGATGCGCTTTCCGATATGGTGGACGGAGCAATGGATATTTACCATACGATTGTCGATAACTGGTCAGTAATTGAACCATTCGTTATTGGTATCGCTACCGCTTTTGGGATTTGGAAGCTTGCGACATTGGCTCAATCCGCAGTAACTGGAATTATGACTGCTAAGCAATGGCTATTAAATACAGCTATGACCGCTAACCCTGTAGGTTTAGTTATTACAGCGTTTGGTATTCTGATCGGTGTGGGAATTTTAGTTTATAAAAACTGGGATAAAATCAAAGCAACTGCAGTCAGCCTATGGAAAACAACAAAAGAAAAGTTTGCATCGATGAAAGAAAATATACTGACAGCCATGCAGCCTGTCTTGGACTTCTTTGGGAAGCTAAAAGATAAATGGGATGACTTTAAAAGCTCTGTCAGTAATTTTAAAATGCCGAAGATAGGCATACCAAAAGTATTCGGCGGTGAGGGTTTAATCCAAGGCTCCCACGCTACTGGTTTACGCAGAGTGCCTTACGACGGGTATGTGGCTGAACTGCATAAGGACGAGCAAATATTACCTAAGTCTGAAGCAGAACGTTACCGAAAAGGTAAAGGGAATGTCGTAGAAAACACTACTTCTGCAACGACCACTACCAAGAATGAGTATGTTTCCGAACTGCATAAATATGAAGCCGTACTCCCTAGACCTAAAGCTGAGAGCTATCGAGGTAGCGGTGTAATAAATAACACTACTTCTGCAACGACCACTACCAAGAATGAGAGCAAATGGTCAATAAATATTGCAAAGTTGGCAGATCACATTGTAGTAAGAGAAGAATCTGATATTGATAAAATAGCAACAATGCTCGTTAAAAAATTAGAAGCTGTAGATTTCAATATGGTATAGGAGGTAGTTTTAAATGGAGATTTGGTTAAGTATGGATGATCAAAGGTTTAGGCTACCTGTCTTGCCTGAAGAATTTGAAGTGAAAAGCAGTAACACTAATGAAAAAGTAATGATCAATACTATTGGAATGATAAATTTATTAGGGAAAAGCGAATTAGAAGAAGTAGATATCGTATCCTTTTTTCCTTCGAAAGAATACAGTTTTGTTGCTTACAAAGGTTTCCCACCTCCTTGGAAATGCGTAGAGTTAATCAAAAAATGGAAATCGTCTGGTAAGCCCTTGAGATTAATTATTACTCAAACTGGTGTAAACATGGAAGTTGGTATTGAAAATTTCGATCACGGCATCAGAGACGGTACTAAAGATGTCTATTACACTTTACTATTAAGTGAATATGTCAGAATCAAAAAAACGAAGAATAACAGTACAAAAAATGAAGCGAAAACGAAAAGGCCCGCCCCAACAAAAACAAAAGAGAAGAAAACGTATACCGTTAAAAAAGGTGATACTCTCTGGTTGATTGCTCAGAAACAAACAGGTAATGCTATGAACTATGAAAAAATAGCTAAAGAAAACAAAATTAAAAACCCTAACAAATTAATTGCCGGACAGAAGTTGATCATATGATTAAAATCATTCATGTTACTAATGGAAGCGAAGTGGACATAACTGATTTCGTCACGGCTGTAAAATGGAGCGGAGATGACAAGCAAGTAGCAAGAGTTCTTACTTTCGGCATTGTATCATCGCCAACTGATAAAAACATACCGGTTTTAAATCTTAAAATGTTCGATATGATTAAGATGAAAGACGGTGACACTGAAAAATATAGAGGTTATGTTTTTGCCAAAGACAAGTCCTTGTCTAACAACGAGATAGATGTTGTTAGTTACGATGGGCTTATTTACTTTCTTAAAAGTAAAGGTACTTACAATTTTAAAAACGTGACACCAGGCGCGATTACCAGAAGAGTATGTAAAGATTTCGGCATCCCCACTGGTAACATCCCCATTGGCAGTCCTATCAAAAGGATATTTGACGGTGAAGAGATCTATAACATCATCATGACTGCTTATACATTTGAAAGTAACAAGACAAAAAAGCAATACATCCCTCTAATGGATAAAGGTAAATTAAACATAAAGGAAAAAGGCAAACAAATAGCAACCTATGTATTAGACCCTTCAACTTCAATTATTGACGCTAAGTACGGTGAAAGCGCAGAGAGTGTTATTAACGTTGTCAAAATATACACACAAGATGGCAAGTACAAAGGTGAGGTCAAACTTGAAGGCGTGCCTGGACGTTTGCAAGATGTGTACAGCGGAGATGATGGCAAGGATGGCGCTAGAAGTTTGCTAAAAGGGATTGAGAAAACCGCATCAATAGTTGCATTGGGTAGTTGGGATTGTATAACAGGTAATGCTGTAAGAATACAAGAAGAACATACGGGATTGGTCGGTTTATTTTATATTGTAAATGATGAACATAATTTCGAAAATGGCCAGCACAAGATGAGTTTAGGTTTAGCATTCCAGAATATTATGGACTCGCAGGCCGCTGGTGAAGATCCAGACGAAATTGCAAAGCAAGAAGCGAGTAATAACTCAGGTAGCGGTTCTTCTTCGAGTGGCAGTTCTAGTGGTGGTAATGTAGTCGGTACTAATAAACTAAGTAAGTTTATTAGTGCTGCTGAAAGTATGTTGGGTTATAGGTATTCACAACCTAATCGAATGGGTCCAAGTTCTGCTGACTGCTCTAGTTTAGTCGGGCGTGCTATGAAGATGGCAGGCATTACGAACAACGCTCACTTGACCACACGCTCTATACACAGCGATGGACGCTTTACTAAAGTGGCACGTTCGCAGATACGTAGAGGGGATATACTGTGGCAGAGAGGTCACGTGGCTATCTATATGGGTGGCAACCGAACACTTGAAGCGAGATATTCTATTATGAAAGTTGCTTATGGCTCATTAGGTAATAGATTCGATTATGCGTACAGGATAAAGGGGATATGACAATGAAAGAAAACCCTTATAGTAAATTACTTGAAATAACTAAAGGTAAAAACAAAGTAATAGATAGAGCAACGGATAACGTGAGGATTGGAGAGGTCGTTTCAGCTTCACCGTTGAAAATAACAATCGGTGATTTGCCGATTGACCGGGACAATGTATTAGTTTCCGACTATCTCCTAGAAGAGTATAAAAGAGATTATAAAACTAACAGGTATATTCCGAATGGCAGTGATTCAGGAACTATGGTATTTACAGACGGTATAAAAGTTGGCGATCAATTAGCTATATTACAGACGGCTGACAAGCAACTGTATATCATTATAGCGCGAGTTAGGGGGGTGTAGGCGTATGGCAGAAGTGGATATATTCCCGTTTATTGAAGCTACCGAAGAAACGATTGAAGAGCTCGAAACAGAACTGCCTTTAGCAAAAGAGTATGCTTGGGATTTTGACAAGCAAGATTTCCGGTACAAAAACGGAAAAATGTTTTTTGTGTTTGGGAATGAAGCTATAAAAATATGGCTTTGGAAATTATTTAAAACCGTAAGATTTAGAGAAGTCATATTCACTTGGGATTATGGAAGTGAAATCACTGAGCTTATAGGACGAGGATATACACAAGATTTGATTAATAGTGAAGCCGAACGGTATATAAGAGAGGCAATCGAGTACAATCTAAGCGATTATGTGACAGACATAAATGAGGTAGAAATTGTTTTTTTCGATAATTTACTAACCATATCGTTTACAGCTATCACTCCATACGGGGAGGTGGAATACAGTGAACAGGTCGCCTGAACAGATTACAGCAGATATGCTGAATCATATCTCGAATACAGAAGATAAATCCGAAAATAGTTTTGTGCATGATCCGTTATCTGCTGCAGCGACAGAGTTTTTTACTGCTTATAGAAATGTAGAGTATATTGGCGGAAAAATAGATATAGAGAATCTGGAAGGCGGAGAGTTGGAGAGGTTTATCTATCAACGCACTGGGTTGACAAGAAGGCTTTCAACATTTGCAGAAGGAAAAGTCGTCATATCTGGTGAAGCAGGTACTGTAATAGAAGAAGGCGCTTTAGTAAGTGCCGGAGATGTTGAATTTGCAGTGACTGAAAGTAAAACGCTAGATGAAACAGGACGAGCTACTGTGAATGTGAAAGCGACCATAGACGGCTCTATTGGTAACGTTCCAGTAAATGCTATAAATGATTTCCCCACTTCTGTAGTCGGCGTCGTGGATGTTTACAATCCTTATGAAATCACAAATGGATATGATGAAGAAAATGATGAAACTTTTTTAGGTCGCTATTATGAAAAACTACAAAGGCCGGCAAAATCAGGTAATAAATATCATTATGAGCAATGGGCAAAAGAAGTCGCTGGAGTGGGTGGCGTGAAAGTTATTCCGCGATGGAATGGCTTACTCACTGTGAAAGTGATTATTGTAGACTCTGTAGGATTGCCCGCCGGCGTCGACTTGGTAAATGCTACAGCTGCCTATATTGAGAAGGAACGTCCTTTCGGTGCCACAGTGACTGTTGTGAGTGCAACTTCGAAACCGATAGACATATCCGCGACAATCACACTCGTAGAAGGTTACGAGGTAGTAGAAGTAAAGTCCCGAATTGCAAGTAACGTATCCGGTTATCTTCAATCGGTCGCGTTTAAAGCGTCGTATATTTCCTACGCGAAAATAGGGAGCATCATCTTGGAAACTGATGGTGTGTTGGACTATGAAAATCTACTTGTAAATTTGGGAACAGGAAACGTTCCGGTTGGTAATGAAGAGGTCGCTGTGATTGGGGGTGTGAGTTAATGGATAATATGACAACCTATCTAAAAAACAAAGTGTTAAATCAAGAGCTGACAGGCGTACACGTAGCGTTATTCAGCGGCGCTGTAGAAGTAGCGAAGGCGAGTTACACACGGAAGCCTGTAACGTTTGCAGCGGCTGCAGACGGTCAAACGAGTAATAACGCAGATATCCTTTTCCCAATCGCTCAAGAAGTGTGGGGAGAGATTACCCACATTGCGATATTCGATGCAGCAACCGCTGGCAATATGCTGTTCATGTCACCTGCAGAATTTGTCAAAACAATTGACGTATCCAGTCAATACAAGATTCCTAAAAATTACTTGATCGTTAGATTGAGGTGATGAAATGACTGTATTACCAGGCTATCGATGGCAAGACGTCAGTGTATTAACATGGGATGACTTGTCCGCTTATCAATGGATGGATTTTCGCCTAGCACTGATGGACACCGAAACAGAGCAATCTTCCACAGGCGTGGCAGTGGAGCGTTCCTATACAACTGCAACAACCTATACTGACATGACGGCAACAGGCGTGAAGATTGTCCAGTCACCTGTAATCGTGCGCACACGAACAGAAATGATTGTAAACATTGTAGTCAGCAATCGCGACTATAAAACCATTATGTTAAACAACTATTTACCAAAATATGAACGTGGTTCAAGAGCGTTCAATGAAATCATTGGTGCTTACGACAAAGAGTTCAGGCGACTGGAACAAGATACCGAAATTGTGAACAGGAACATGTTCTTGGATACCGCTATCGAGCGGTTGAATATCTATGAAAGGGATTTAGGTATTGAGCCTATCAACGATTTAGATTATCGACAGCGACGCGAACAAATTAGCAGTCGCAACCGTGCGTCGTTTGCGCAAACTACAGAGGAAATAATAAAAATTGTAGCCAGTGGGTATAGCAATGGCGAAGTAGAAGTGAACCCAACCGAAACAGTTGGCTTATACGAGGTTCGATTTGTCGGTACTCGTGGTGCTCCAGACAATCTACCGGGGCTTAAGAAGGCGCTCGATATCATCATCCCGGCGCACTTGGGATTAACTTATATATTTACGTACAATACCTGGGATTCTATTAGTCATTTAACGTGGAATGATGTGGCCAAGTATACCTGGGATGAATTAAGAATAACGGAAGAGGTGATTTGATTGGAGAATACACCAAGGTTAGATTTAAAGAAACCTGCGGGTATCGAATATGTAAATGTTGCAGATTTAAATGAGAACTCCGATAAAATCGATGCGGCAGTCGGAGAGTTGAAAGATGGCTCTGCTATTATCCCTGAATTAGAGACTGTCGATAAGACATTAGCCGGTGGAATCAATGAAAATAAAAGAAAGCTTACGACGCATGAGGCGGAAAGTATGCCACACCGAACAGCAGATGGAAACTACAAATACGGATTTAAACCAAACGCAAATGAAGATGGTTTAATTTTTGTTTATGAGGAGGTTTAATAATGCCGGAAATTAATTTACCTACATCCGA